>LOES01000171.1 GCA_001515955.1 Clostridia bacterium BRH_c25
TGGGAGCCGAAGTTCAACAGGATTGATGATATTATAGCTTCTGCCTGGAAGTGGCATAAGAACAATCCCCAGGGATTCAAAAAGGAGTAGGTGGTCAATTGAACATATGCAAGGAGATAAAGCGGCTCATTAACTACGGCTTGGATAAGGGCCTTATATATAAGGAAGATGAGCTGTATGTGCGCAACAGGCTGCTTGAGATATTGAAGCTTGATGAGTATGAGGAAGTGGAGGTGCCTGCAGAAGAGCTTGCAAATCCACAGCCGGTTCTGGATGGGATTCTGGACTATGCTTATGGAAAAGGAGTGCTTGAAGAGAATACCGTCACTTATAGAGACTTGCTGGATACCAAGCTTATGGACTGCTTCATGCCCCGGCCCAGTGAGGTGATAAGACAGTTCTTCAGTGATTATGACAAGTCTCCAGTGATAGCTACCGATAACTACTATAAGCTGTCAATTGCATCAAATTATATAAGAACAGACCGCATCGGCAGTAATGAAAGCTGGAAAGTCAATACCGCCTTCGGAGCACTGGATATCACAATAAACCTCTCTAAGCCTGAAAAGGATCCCGTGGCTATTGCAGCCGCCAGGAATATGAAAACCACTTCCTATCCTAAATGTCTTTTGTGTAAGGAAAATGAAGGGTTTGCAGGCACATTGAGTCATCCCGCAAGGAACAACCACAGAGTGATCCCTTTGGACTTGTGCGGAGAAAAGTGGTTTTTTCAATATTCGCCCTATGTTTATTACAATGAGCATTCAATAATATTCAAGGACAGCCATGAACCTATGAGGATTTCAAAGCTTACCTTTGACAGGCTTCTGGAGTTTGTTGAAAAGTTTCCCCACTATTTCATCGGCTCCAATGCAGATCTTCCTATTGTAGGAGGGTCCATATTATCCCATGATCATTTCCAGGGGGGCAACTACAAGTTTGCGATGGAAGCGGCACCTCCGCTGAAGAAGATGAGCATCAGAGGCTTTGAGGATATAGAAGCCTGTATGGTGAAGTGGCCCTTGTCCGTTATTCGCATTAGCAGCTGCAACAAAGAGCGGTTGTCCGAGCTGGGAGGAAAAATTCTCGACACCTGGCGGACATACAGCGATGAAAGCGTTGATATAATGGCAGAATCCAAGGGTGAACTCCACAACACCATTACACCTATAGCAAGATACAGGAAGGGAAAATTTGAGCTGGATCTGGTACTAAGGAACAATAGAACCAGTGGGGAGCATCCCCTTGGTATATTCCATCCTCACAGTGAGGTTCATCATATAAAAAAGGAAAATATCGGGCTTATTGAGGTCATGGGACTTGCAGTGCTGCCTTCCAGACTTATATATGAACTGGAGCTTATCAAGGCCTGCTTTGAAGGGAAAAGCAGTATCGGGGAGCATGAAGAGCTGGAGCAGCATAAGCATTGGTTCTTTAAGCTTCAACAGAAATATGGCGATACGGGAGCCGATATTGAAAAAATGCTGAAAAAGGAAGTGGGAATAGTATTTGAGCAGGTGCTTCTGGATGCGGGGGTGTTTAAACTGGAGGATAAGGGCTTTGAGGCGTTCTCAAAATTTATCAATTTGATAAGGTAGGTGTTTTGTATGTATTGTGTTGAGAATAAAATGAGAACAGAAGGTAAGGATATAACGCTGATAACTGTACGGAATAAAAATAATATTGAACTGAAGCTCATGAATTATGGAGCTGCAATTGTTGAGCTGCTCGTCCCTGATAGGGAAGGAACCATTGAAAACATTGTACTTACCTATGAAAATGCCAAGGACTATATCAAGAACACTCCTTACTTTGGTGTAATAGTAGGAAGAACCGCCGGCCGGATCGGAGAAGGAAGCTTTTCGCTTTCCGGCAGGCAATATCAATTGACCCAAAATGCAGGCATCAATCACATTCATGGAGGGGCGGAAGGCTTCAGCTATAAAACATGGAATTACAGCATAAAAGAGGAAGAGGGCAAAGCAAGGGCTGAGTTTGCATATGTCAGTAAGGATATGGAAGCGGGCTATCCGGGGAAGCTTGCAGCCAAGGTGATATACACCCTGACTGACGACAATGAGTTGATTATTGAGTATCAAGCCCTTTCGGACAGGGACACCCTATGTAATCTTACTAACCACAGTTATTTCAATCTGTCAGGAAATTACAAGAGAAAAGTTACCGAGCAGTTTCTTAGAATAAAATCCGATAGCTTCCTTGAAACAGATAATAATCTGGTTCCCACGGGAAAAATATTGGATGTTAAGAATACACCCATGGACTTTAACAAGCAGAAGCTGATCGGAAGAGATATTGAAAGCGATTACAAGCCGCTCCGGATCGCCAATGGCTATGATCATCCATGGCTGCTCCCGGACAGGGAAGCACAGGTGGAGCTGTATGATGAGAAGAGCGGCAGGAAGATGACGGTGAGCACGACATATCCCTGTGTAGTTGTATACACCTATAACTCTGCGGATAATGAGAAGCTTAAATACGGCATAGCCGGAAGCAAGTATGACGGTATATGCTTCGAGACCCAGTATGAGCCTGACGGTATTAACCATGAAGGCATGAGCTCAGCAGTGCTCAATGGGGGCAGCACTTATAATGAAAGAACGGTGTTCAAATTGGAGGTATTATAGTGTACTTAAAAAGTTTTTCCGGGAAATATAAGAGATATTGCAGGAATTTGTATAAAAGAGGCAGAATCTTTACAGGCAGGACAGGAAGAAATAGCTCTAGCACTAAAAGGGAGCTTTGAAAGGAAGCGTTTTATGGCTACTTTGAAAGACATTGCAAAACTGGCAGGGTTTTCACTTGCGACAGTATCCAGGGTATTGAATCATGATGCCAGCCTCAATGTATCTGACGATACAAGAAAACGAATTTATAAAGTAGCGGAAGAGTTGGGATATCAGACTATCAGACAAAGAAGCAGAAACCTCCGCAAGAGGATTAGAATAGGAGTAATCCACTGGTATTCGCAAAAAGAGGAGCTTGGTGATCCTTATTATCTTTCGGTGGCAAAAGGAATAGAAAAAGAGTGTTTTAACAAGAAGATAGAATTTGCTTCGATTTTTAAGGATGGCGACAAGTACACTACGGTCGAGCTTGATGACCTGGATGGATTTATAGCAATAGGAAAGTTCAGCTATGAGGATATCCAGGAGTTTTCCATGTTTTCCGAGAACATAGTTTTTGTTGATTCCTCGCCCAATGAGAAGGTATATGATTCGGTAGTTGTTGATATAAGAAGTGCAACTCGGGAGGTTCTGAAGCACATGCTCAGTCATGGGCACAGAAAGCTCGGTTTTATCGGGGGAAGAGAATATGTGGGAAAGGATAAAGAACCTTTAGAGGATGAGCGTGAAAGGACATATCGTGATTTTACCAAGGAAAAAGGCATATATGATGAAGGTAATCTTTATATAGGCTCCTTTACAACGGAAGCCGGCTACAACATGATGAAGAAGGCCATTGACAAGGGGGATATCCCTACAGTCTTCTTTGTGGCCAGCGATTCTATGGCAATGGGTGTTATGCAGGCTTTGTACGAATCGAACTTAAAGGTTCCACAGGATGTAGGTATAGTGAGCTTTAATGATATTCATACTTCCAAGTACCTGATACCGCCCCTCAGCACTGTCAGAGTTCACACCGAGTTCATGGGGGCTACGGCTGTGGTATTGCTGCTGGAGAGAATCAGGGAGAACAGGGAGATACCCAAAAAGGTGGTTATACCTACAGAGCTTATAATCAGAGAAAGCTATAAGTAATTCACTAAGATGCCCTATAGGGACATCTTTTTCATTTTATCAAAATCAACGTGTTGGGAGAGGGTTAAATGAAGGAAGTAATAAGGCGCGCAGCAAAGCTGTTCCTGGGACTATTCCTATATGCTTTGGGAATAGTAATGACAATCAATGCAAATCTTGGGCTGGCACCCTGGGAGGTATTTCACCAGGGGCTTTCAATGAATACAGGTATTACAATGGGCCAGGCAAGTATATATGTGGGAATAGTATTTGTAGTATTGGACAGCCTTTTGGGGGAGAGATTGGGCTGGGGGACACTTTCCAACATGATATTTATTGGTATCTTCCTGGATATACTAATGCTGAACCATATGGTCCCGGTTTTTCAGCCGGTAGTTCTAAGGGTTGCCATGATGCTTCTGGGAATGTTTACAATCGGGCTGGCCACCTATTTCTACATCAGTGCAGGCTTGGGCTCCGGCCCCAGGGATGGGTTGATGGTAGCCCTGACAAAAAGAACTGCCAAGTCGGTCAGATTCTTGAGGAATTGTATTGAGTTCAGTGTACTTGCTGTCGGATATATGCTTGGAGGCTCCATCGGTGTAGGAACAGTCATTATGGCACTGTCTGCCGGATATTTTGTACAGTTTGCATTTAAAATTTTCAAGTTCGAGGTTAAGGAGATAAAGCACCGGTTTATTGATGAAGATATGAAATATCTGTATAATAGATTTTTCGTTGATAAGAAAGACAAGGAATCAGAAGAACAATAGGGATTTACGCGTAAATATATGCTATAATATTTGATGTGATCGATCAAATACCGATTCATTCTTTTTTATATTTTCCTAACCGTGTGTTCCGTGGATTTCAGTGCTTTTCCGAAGGAAATCCGTGTTACCCGTCCCCTGCCCCGGAACCTCGCAACCCCGTAACCTGATTCTATACTATCTTCGTTGTCCAGGTCTCGCAGTTCCACACACTGCTTACTATATCATTGTAGAATTCAGGCTCATGGCATATAAGGAGCATGCTCCCGCCATATTCCTTAAGAGCGCGCTTAAGCTCCTCTTTGGCGTCCACATCCAAGTGGTTGGTGGGCTCGTCAAGGATCAGTATATTAGTCTCCTTGTTTATCAGCTTGCAAAGTCTTACTTTAGCCTGTTCTCCTCCGCTCAATACCACGACCTTGCTCTCAATATGCTTTGTGGTAAGGCCGCACTTTGCCAGGGCTGAACGCACTTCATACTGGTTGAAGGACGGGAATTCCTTCCATATCTCTTCAATACAGGTGCTGTAATTGGCTTCCTTTATTTCCTGTTCAAAATAGCCTATGTGAAGGTAATCTCCGAGCTCTACGTTACCTGAGACGGACTTTATTTCGCCAAGTATGCTCCTTAGCAAGGTGGTCTTTCCAAGTCCGTTTGCTCCCACAAGAGCAATTTTCTGACCCCGCTCCATTTTTAGGTTCAGGGGCTTTGATAGAGGCTCGTCATATCCGATAACCAGGTCAGTTGCCTCAAAAATCAACTTTCCTGAGGTTCTGGCTTCCTTAAAATAGAACTCCGGCTTTGGCTTTTCCTTGGCAAGCTCTATTACTTCCATCTTGTCCAGCTTCTTCTGGCGGGACATTGCCATGTTTCTGGTAGCAACCCTGGCTTTGTTCCTGTTAACAAAGTCCTTCAGGTCGGCAATCTCCTGCTGCTGCTTGTTATAGGCGGCTTCCAGCTGGGATTTTCTAGCTTCATAAACCTGAAGGAAATTATCATAATCTCCCACATAACGGTTCAGATCCTGGCTTTCCATGTGATATATGAGGTTTACTACGCTATTGAGGAATGGAATGTCATGGGAGATAAGTATGAAGGCATTTTCGTACTCCAGAAGATATCTCTTCAACCACTCAATGTGCTTTTCATCAAGATAGTTGCTAGGCTCGTCCAACAAAAGTATATCAGGTTTTTCCAGAAGCAGCTTTGCAAGGAGTACCTTTATACGCTGTCCGCCGGAAAGCTCCTGTACTGCTTTATCAAGGCCTATATCGCCCAAACCCAATCCACGGCCTACTTCTTCAACCTTCGAATCGATTATATAAAAATCGTTATGCTCCAGTATTTCCTGTATGGTTCCCATATCCTCAAGGAGCTGCTCCAATTCCTCCGGTGATGCAGAGGCCATTTTATCGCATATCTCATTCATTTCTGCCTCAAGATCAAAAAGGTATTTGTAGGCGCTTTTCAGCACATCTCTTATGGTCATTCCTTTTTCCAGAGAAGTATGCTGATCAAGATAACCGACTCTGACACGTTTGGACCATTCCACCTGGCCATCATCAGGCTCAAGCTTTCCTGTGACTATATTCATAAAAGTGGACTTGCCTTCTCCGTTTGCACCGATGAGTCCAATGTGCTCTCCCTTCAGCAGTCTGAAGGAAACATTGTTGAATATCGCACGGTCGCCAAATCCATGGCTTAAATTCTTAACTGTAAGTATGCTCATTTTTGACTCCTCTCTCAGTTCTTCTTAAATCATACATAATTGATTATATAGAAGTCCACAGGTATTTTAAAGCAGAATTTTTAAAATATGCAGTAGCAACATTTTTTAAAGAAACAAATAGAGATGTGAGGGAAGAAAACAATGGTATTTGGGCATAAATTTTGATATAATCAAGGAAGTTGGTAGTTTATGTCGGATACTGTTGGAGGAGAATATGAGAAAGGTACTTTTATTTCTATTTGTCGCAATCATGCTATTTAATACGACAATATTCGCAGATGAAACAATCTATATTGATGAAACAGCGTATGAGGATGAAGCAGCAAATAATAGTGAAAGAAATGTATTGGCTTCTTTTTCGGTAAACCCGGAGCTTGGAAGTGATTATGTCACAATAAAGCTTTCAGAGATAACCGTAGGAAGTGGCTTGAGCTTTTCATATAATCCCGAATCCGGCTTTCTATATGCAGATAATAATGAGTACAGGATTTACATTAAGGTGATTGACAGCAACATTGAAATAAATGAAACAGCCTTAGTGCTTAATAACAGCAGTGATTTAGGCATGGCTTTACCATACCGGTTCAAGGTTTTTGCAAATATAACCAGGCAGGCTGAAGAGGCTGATTTGAATTACTATGATGGGAAAGGCAATATCTCTGTATTGGCAGAAGCCACACTGGAGTTCGCAGGGGATACGGTGCAATTTGTGCTGCAAGAGCTTGGGACAAGCAGTCAGATAATTGATATGGAGAATGTAAATGAATTCCTGGATGATAACATGATCCTGGTTAATAGAAACAATACACTGGATCGAAATTACTTACCCCCAAACCTGATTTATTCAAAACCTTCCAGAGGCAGGTCAACCATCAGCCTGAGGCTTGACAAGGAAGCGATGAAGCAGCTTAATCACATGCTGGATGCCGCTTATGCAGATGGTGTTTCGGGGATGGTAATAACAAGCGCCTTTAGAACCTTTGAAAAGCAGACAAGCCTTTTCAATAATAAGACAAGCATACTTTCCAGGAATATGAACAGAAAGACTGCAATGGAAGAAGCTTCAAAGGTAGTTGCAATACCCGGTTCCAGCGAACACCAGACAGGTCTTGCTGTTGACATATCCAGTGAGAGAGTGGGACTGACCAAGAATTTTGCTAATACCGCACAAGGTAAATGGCTGGAGGATAATAGCTGGAAATCCGGATTCATAGTCAGATACCCCGTGGACAAGACTGAGATTACTGGTATAATATATGAACCTTGGCATGTCAGATATGTAGGGAATGGGCATTCGGAAATAATGAAGGTAAAGAATATGTGTCTTGAGGAATATGTGGAATACTTGAAGACAAACAAGACCATATACTATAGTAACGGTGTTGACGGTGATTATCTGGTGCAATACATATACAAGCCGGACTTCGATTTGTCAGGCATGGCATTGAACTTGCCGGATACCGGTACATGGACCATCTCAAATTGTACGGAGGACAGCTACATTTTAACAATAAAACTCTAGAAGCGTAAAAGGCAGCCTACGGATAGAATTTTTCAGGAAGCTGCCTCTCTTGCGTACCCGGCATTGGTGCATATATTCCACCTGGATTTATTATGGGGTTATGTTGCGCAGATGTTGGTATAATGATTATATTTGAATAGAGTAACACACTAGTTTTTAAAAATCACAGTGTGTTTTTTTTTATTGGGAAGCATTGAATTCACTTGATAAAATCTACTCTGAAAAAATTGGCACGGTATTTGCTCTATATATAGTCAGAGTAACCTATAATATTTCAATTATAGGATCGGCTTAGTTTGTGGAATATCGGTGAAAGGAGGGATGGGAATGAATGTATTACTTGTTTGCGCAGCAGGCA
Source organism: Clostridia bacterium BRH_c25 (assembly GCA_001515955.1). The sequence continues at coordinate 8,138 of LOES01000171.1, forward strand.
TGTCAACAAGCCTGCTGGTTATGGATATGAAAAAATATGCAGGTGAGGATGCGGTAATAAAGGCGGTAGCATTCTCAGAGTTAGAGGATGTAATAAAGGATTTTGATGTCATATTGGTAGGCCCACAGTTACGGTATAAGCTTAATGTAATCAAAGCAATTACGGATGCCCACAAAAAGCCGGTAAATGTAATCGATTCGCTTGCATATGGAAGAATGGACGGTCAAAAGGTTCTTGAAAGTGCGAAAGCCTTATTTAAGTAATACTTTATGAGGAGGTAGATTAAATGGAGAAAAAGACCAGCTTTAATGATAAGATAATAGCGTTTGTCATGGATAAACTTGCAGGGCCAATGGGCAAAATCGGAGACAATGTTATTATGACCTCTATCAGGGATGGCCTGATTGGGGCAACACCTGTCATCATAATAGGAAGTATATTTTTATTGTTGGCTGTAGTTGGGCAGCCATGGATCGGTAAAGGTGGACCGCTGCTGCCGTTTCTGACACCCTTTTCAGATAAGTTTCTAGTTGCATACAGCTTGACTATGAGCATTTTATCACTATATGTTGCAATTGGCATTGCAATGTCTTATGCAAAGCATTATAAGCTTGATCAGATGACTGCTGCAATGATGGGTGTCATGTCCTTCATATTAATTACAACGAATGAAGTAAAAGATGGTGCAATTGCAGTAGGTTCCTGGGGTGCAGAAGGTTTGTTTGCAGCAATATCGGTTTCTTTATTGTCAGTCTGGATTTATCGTATTTGTAAAGAAAAGAATTTGATTATAAAAATGCCTCCGGGGGTGCCCCAGGGAGTCGGAAATGCTTTCTCTGCATTAATACCCTTTGCTATTGTTATTATCATTGCGTGGGGAATAAGAACAGTCATCGGTTTTAATCTGGTTGCATTCTTGTCTGAAGTGATGAAGCCGTTATTCGCAGTTACAGACAACATAGGAGTCTTTGCCGGAAGAATATTCACAGGTATGTTATTCTGGAGCGTTGGTCTGCACGGAGATAATATGATTATTCCTATAATTACCCCGTTACAAACAGCATGGGTTGCAGAAAATGCAAAAGCATTGGCCAGTGGTGTTTCACCTTATGACCTACCGTACGTATGGACTATGGGCGTTGAAAGAATGGTGCTTTGGACTTCTTCTGCATGGGGTCTGCTGTTCTGGATGTTCAGGTCGAAGGTTAAGTACATTAAAGCATTGGCTGCAGCTTGTACACCGGCGGCAATATTCACAATAATAGAACCCCTTGTATTCGGACTTCCGATTGTCATGAGCCCATTTCTTATTATTCCGTTTATACTGTCTGCTACTATAGCAGGTATCGTAACATATGGAGCCATGGCCTTGCATTTATGTGCGAGATTGTTTATAGACCTTCCTTGGGCCACACCTCCTCCATTATATGCTTACCTTGGAACAGGCGGAGATTGGAAAGCTGTTTTGCTGGTTGTAATTAATTTCCTTATCGGCGTAATCATTTATTATCCGTTCTTCAAAGCCTTTGAAAAATCTGAACTGGAAAAGGAAAGTCAAAAAGAATTGGAGTTGACTGCAGCGCAAACCAAAGTAGGACAAGTGCAGCTTTAATCAAGTTGTATGGAATAGATAAGCTTGGTATACTAATAGATAGATATTGTTATACCAGGCTTACTTTAATAATTAAGGAATTGGGGGGAGGGCGTTTTTATGAAAAGAGAAGAAATAATTCTTAAAAGACTGGAAGAGATATGTGTAAAAAAATATAAGAACATTAACTGGGGCAATATCGATAGAATAGGTCTCTCTGCCCAAGAAATATCTGAATTATTAAGCTTGGATAGAGCTAACGTCAGCAAAGATTTAAATGAGCTAAAGAAAAAAGGCAAGGTTGCTAAATTTACCGGACGTCCCACTTTGTTTTTTCCTGCAAGCTTGCTTAAAGATGCATTTAGTGTAGAGCTTGATACTTTAGAAATAAAAACCCTTGATGAAATAAGAAACAAAAAAGAGGATAGCTTATCTAATATTGTAGGTTTGCAAGGCAGCTTGAAAACTTGTTTCGAGCAGTTGAATGTAGCTGTTGTGTATCCGTCATTCGGTTTGCATACATTATTATATGGAAAAACCGGTGTAGGAAAAAGTATGCTTGCTGATTTGATGTATTCCATAGCACAAAAGGAAATGGCAGGCAAATTCAAATCATACATTACTTTTAACTGTGCGGATTATTCTCAGAATTCCAATCTATTGATGACGGAGCTTTTCGGATGTATTAAAGGTGCATATACCGGAGCTGATACAACCAGAAAAGGGTTAATAGAAAATGCGGATAATGGCATCCTTTTTCTGGATGAGGTGCATAGACTTCCTCCGGAAGGTCAGGAAATGCTTTTTTATGTAATGGATAAGGGTATGTTCAGAAGAGTAGGAGAAACAAAAGAATTTACAAAGGTGAAGGTCTTAATTATTTGTGCAACAACAGAGAAGCCTGAAAATGTTTTGCTGCCTACATTCTATAGAAGAATACCGATGAAAATTTATGTGCCGAATTATTCCGAGAGATCGGTAGATGAAAGAAAATGTTTGGTAGAACTTTATTTTAATGATGAATGCAGGATTCTGAATAAAACTTTTAAAGTTGACCGGCATATCATTGATTTGTTGAGTATGTATGACTGCAAAGGGAATGTAGGGCAGCTGAAAAACGACATAAAGCTAATGTCGGCTAGAGCTTTTGCCCAGACTATAACAAACAATGAAAGTGTTATAACCATATCTTGTGAAGATGCGGCAAAAGTGATCGGCAGCAATGTAAATTTTAGAAACATGCGAAAGGATTATGTCATATTTGACGGTAAAGGGTCAGCTTTACATAGTACAGTCTCTAAAGATGATGATTTATACGACAATCTGCTAAATACTTTAAATGAATTAAATCTGCAGAACTATTCGAAGCAGGAGATTGAGAAAGCGATAAACAGCGAGATTAACAAATATTTTAAACTTGATTCCAATGATGATTTTGGCAATGATGAAGCAACTAAAAGGTTTGTATCTGATGAAATGATTGAGCTCTCAAAGATCGTACTGGATCTGGCAAAGGATAAATTAGATAAAAGCTACAATAGCTCTAATGTTTTTACTCTGTCCCTTCACCTTCAAACGACAATCAATCGCTTAAAAAGCGGACAAACAATAAAAAACAATAAGATCAACCATATAAGGAAAAAGTATCCGAAGGAATTTATCACTGCTTTGGAGGCAGTGGAAAAAATCGAAAAAAGAATATCAATCAGTATTCCTTTAAATGAAGTCGGTTTTATAACGCTGCTTTTAGTTTCGATGGATATTGACAATAATGCAAAAAATAATTCCGGCAGAGTTGGTATATTAGTAGTAAGTCACGGAGAGTGCATAGCAAGCTCCATGTTGAGCTTGGCCAATAAAATGCTTGGGAAAAATGTAGGTCTTGCAATAGATGTTCCGCTGGAAAAAGCCTCGGAGCTTACTATTAATGAAATAATTGAAGCTGTAAAAAAGGTTGATGAGGGGAAAGGTGTTCTTATTCTGATTGATATGGGACTGGTTACGAATGTAAAAGACGTTATAATAGCAAAATCAGGAATACAAGTTGAAGTTATAGAAAGAGTAAGTACCCCCATGTTAATACGTGCTATAGAAAAATCCCTTACTTTTGAGAGTACAGTTAAAGAATTCCGAAAGGAAATGATGTTTGACTTCTACCAGGATACAATTTGCCTTGAAGCTCAAAAGGACAGTATAAATGAGAAAAATATGATCATAGTCTATTGCATTACGGGAAGGGGAACATCCGTAAGGCTGAAGGAATATATTTGCGAGAATATCAGTAAGCAGTTGTTGAACAAAGTAGAAATTCATATTGAGGATGAAGAATTTATCAATCTTACTGAAGATAAAATCAAATTAAAATATGATAATAGAATATTGGCAGTTGTGGGGACTTTTAGAAAAAGTTTTCAGGACATCACATTCATTTCCTCAGATGAAATATTACTGCAGGAAGGAATAAGGAGATTGACAGCGGTGATTGAAAGCATAGAGGGGTATAATCCATATAAAGAAGGCGAGACATCTCTTAGCAAGGTTCTGAAATTTGTAAATCCATTATTACTGGTCAAAGAATTAAAAAAAGTAATAATTAATTTTGAAAACCATTTCAATACGGATCTTGATCCTAAAATAATCGCTATCATTATCCTCCATATGGGCTGTATGATAGAAGATCTGATATTAGGCAAAAAGTTGAAAGCCTTCGATGACTATCTATATGCTTATCAAAAGCATGAAGCTCAAATAAAATATCTGAAGAACTCCTTTAAACAATTGGAAAAAATGTTCGATATAATTCTTCCGGACGAGGAAATAGCAAGACTGACCGAAATAATGATGGAAAACTGAGTAACACACTAAACTTTTTTAAGCTTAGTGTGTTATGTTTTGTTGAAGGCGTTGGTATTACTGGGGTATGATGCTTGGTATACAGTTGGCACAAATCTTGCTCAGATAAATTATATTGAGAGGAGGTATAGTATGGCTTTGGAAATAGAAAAGATCGCATTTACAGTCATATTACATGCCGGAAATGCAAAGTCAGAGGCATATAAAGCACTTGCTGAAGCAAAACAGGGTAGATTTGAGAATATTGAAATGTACCTGAAAAATGCAAAGAGGGAGCTTAACGAAGTGCATGGCGTTCAAACCGAACTGCTGACAGCTGAAGCGAATGGCGAGAATGTTAATTTGCCGATCATTCTTGTACATGCACAGGATCATCTTATGACGGCAATGTCTGAAATTAATCTAGTAGAAGAACTGATTGATTGTGTGAAAGAAATACACAGGTTGAACAGCATGATGAGGCAACAGGACTAATGATATTCGGGAGGAGTTTAAATGAGTAGAATTAAAAGGATAATCGATTGCACAAAAAGTGACTTTGAAAGAATGAGTGCAATGGAACTTAAAGAGTCAATATTCGCTGCAGAAGGAAGGACAATACTCTCGCAAAATTACGTCAGAAGCCATCAGGGCCTTTTGGACGGTATAACAAATACGGAGCTTGAAGCAGCTTTCGGAGCGGATTTGATTTTATTAAACGGATACAGCCTGGATGAGAACCAGAGTATACCCGGATTGCACGGGATGAGGCTCGTGGATGTCAAGAAACTGGTAAATAGACCGCTGGGAATATATCTTGAATGTCCCGATACCAATGCAAGTGTAGCAGGATCTATAGGCGCTGCATATGAGGGTTTTCTTTCAAGCGATAGAGTAGTTTCAGCCAAAAATATTGAGGAGTGCCTTAAGGAAGGTGCGGACTTTATTATACTGGGAGGTAATCCCGGATCTGCGACATCCTTTGATAGTATTATTGCGGCTACAAAGCTGGCTAAAAGTATTGCAGGAGATAGAACCTTGATTTTTTCAGGCAAATGGGAAGATGGAACAATAGAAAAGGTTTTGGGAGATCCCCTTGCAAAAAGGCCGGCGAATGAAATAATAAAAGAATTGATTGATGCCGGTGCGGATGTTATTACACTTCCGGCTCCCGGCTCCCGTCACGGAATTTCAACCGATATGATAAGGGCATGTGTAGAGTTTACCCATTCCTATAAACCGGGAACACTGGCCATGGTATTCCTTGATAGTTCGGTTGAAGGGGCAGACGTAGATACCATAAGAGAAATAGCATTAAAGATGAAAGAAACCGGGGCAGATATACATGCCATAGGAGACGCAGGCTTTGCATGTGTAGCAGTGCCGGAAAATCTATATCAAATGTCTGTGACAATAAGAGGAAGACGTTTTACCTGGAAGAGAATGGCAGGCAATAATAGATAAATGTACGAGGAGAAAAAGAAGATGAATAAAGGTTTTCCTGAAGGTTTTTTATGGGGCAGCTCCACAAATGCACAACAGTTCGAGGGTGGATGGAACGAAGGTGGTAAAGGCGTATCTATAGCGGATATCAGAGTCATTCCTGGTATGCCGGAGGAAGCCTGCTTTGACGAATTCAAGACAGCTGCCGATCATTACAATCACTATAAAGAAGATATATCATATTATGGTAAAATGGGCTTTGGAATCTACCGCTTTACAATAGCCTGGGCACGTATATTTCCCAATGGGAACGACAAACAACCGAACGAAGTAGGATTGGCTTTCTATGATGCCATACTGACGGAGCTGGAAAGATACAATATCCAGCCGGTTGTAACCCTATATGCCTATGATATGCCTTTGAAACTGCAAAAAGATTATAACGGCTGGATGTCACGCCAAATTGTAGAAGATTACCTCAGATATGTTGAAACTGTGGTAACAAGGTTTAAAGGGCGTGTGAAATATTGGGTTCCATTTAATGAACAAAACTTCATCATCCTTGATCAAGAGTACATGACCGGATATAAAGCCAAAGATAAAAAAGAAATTTTCCGGATGACGCATCATTTTAATCTGGCTTATGCTAAAGCAACAAAACTAATCCATAAAATCGACCCGAAAGCTAAAACAGGTGGAAATATTGGTAACACTTGTGTCTATCCGTACAGCTGCAATCCCAAAGATGTTGAAGCGGCTGACCAGTTTGCTTTTGCGCTTGGTTATTCCTTTGGAGATATTTTTGTCCATAAGAAGTATTCCAAATTCTTTTTGAAACCATATGAGGAATATGATTTGTCAGATATTATTTTAGATGGCGATATGGATATTATTTCCGGATCGGAGCCTGACTTTCTTTCACTGACATATTATATGAGCAGCGCAATAAAATCTGTTGGCGATAATAAAGCTTTTGCAATTGATTCAATGAAGTCGGCAAATCCTTATGTTGAGCAGACAGAATGGGATTGGAATATTGACCCCTATGGATTTAAACATTATCTGATGGACTTTTACCATCGGTATCAGATACCTATTCTGATTCTGGAAAATGGATTGGGACACCGTGATAAAGTTGAGGCAGACGGCTCCATAATAGACGATTATCGGATTGAATATTTAAAGGACCACATTGAAAGGATGAAAGAGGCTGTAGAAGAGGGAGTTGAAATAATAGGGTATCTGACATGGTCTGCTATCGATCTATACTCAACCCGTGAAGGCTTGGGAAAACGTTACGGCTTTGTTCATGTGGACATAGAGGATAATATGAAGCGCAGGCCCAAAAAGAGCCTGTACTGGTATAAGAAGGTCATCGCGACCAATGGAAGAGACCTGAGCAATGATTAATAATTAAACCGGATGAGGTGAACTCATGAAGATAGCGCTAGGAAGCGATCACGTAGGTTATGCTATGAAAATGGAAATCGTAAAGTACCTTGAGGAAAAAGGCTATGAATGTGTTGACTTTGGTCCTTATGGAACCGAAAGGGCAGATTACCCGGTATATGCACTTAAGGTTGCTAATGCAGTAGCATCGGGAAACATTGAGAAAGGTATATTGATCTGTGGAACCGGTGTAGGGATATCTATTGCTGCAAATAAAGTTAAAGGGATACGGGCTGTTGTTTGCAGCGAACCCTATTCGGCTTCTTTTTCAAGATTACATAATAATACAAACATTTTAGCCTTTGGTGCGAGAGTGATAGGTATAGAGCTGGCTAAAATGATTGTCGGCCAATGGTTGAATACTGAATATGAAGGTGGCAGACATCAAAACAGAATAGATCAGATTGCTATGATTGAAAGAGGTGAGCAGCTTGATTAATATTTGCCCCTCGTTAATGTGTGCTGATTTTACAAAATTGAAGGAAGAAATAACTGAGCTTGAAAAAGCCGGGGCAGACATGTTTCATATCGATATTATGGACGGTAAATTTGTTCCTAACTTTGCACTGGGCCTTGAAGATGTTAAAGCTATAGGCAGACTGGCAACTATTCCATTTGATGTGCATCTTATGGTGGAAGAGCCTGAAATATATATTGACAAGTTTTCAATGTACGGCTGCGAAATTATATTTGTACATCTTGAAGCTTGTAAACACATTAGCAGGACACTCTTAAAAATAAATAAAAGAAAAATTAAAGTCGGACTTGCACTAAATCCGGGAACACCGATCAGTTTAACGGAGGAGGTTCTGGGAAATGTGGACTATATACTTATTATGGCAGTGAATCCCGGATTTGCAGGCCAAAGCTTTATTGAATCTACAGTAGACAAAGTGCGTAGATTAAAAGATTTGGTTGATAAAAAAGGCTACGATATAAAAATTGCTGTAGACGGATGTATAAACGAAGAAAACGTGAAAAAACTTTCTGCTGCCGGTGCCGAATATTTCATTGCCGGTACGGCAGGTCTTTTTAATAAAAACTATACGTATGTAGAAAACGTGAAAAGGCTAAAAAACTGTATTTAAAGTAAGCTAGTTTTACTAGTGGGAAGGCAAATTTTGGAGGGATGTTATGATATCGGGAGATGTAATGGTGATGAATAAATCGGGATTGCATGCAAGGCCTGCTGCTATGTTGGTAAAGACGGCATCTGACTATAAATCTACGGTAAATATAGAATTCAATGGGCGTAAGGGCAATGCAAAAAGCATTATTGCAGTTTTGGCTCTTGGAGTGAATAATGGAGCAAGGATTAAAGTTTCGGTTGACGGAGAGGATGAACAAGCAGCATTTGATGCGATTATAAAGCTTATTGAAACAATGAAGGAATAGTATGCAAATGGCACAAAGGTTTAAAAGGGCAGGCGTGTCTCCTGGTAAATAGAATGATTTGACTATGATCGAGTATGCAGGGCTTGGAATAGCTATGGGAAACGCTGCGGATATTCTAAAGGACAAAGCGGATTATATTACCGATAATAATGATAATGAAGGCGTATCAAAGGCTATAAATTTGTTTTAGAGTCTGAACACCATAATAGTACTCTAGTCGTATAATTTGAAATAAAGCAGAAAATATTGAAGGAAAACGCTAGTTTAAGCCTTCAATATTTTCTTAAGTGTGAGAAGTATGATATAAGCTCTATTTTGATACTATATATCCCTCAGCGGCAAGAAACTCCGCAGTCAATACCGACCCGCCGGCCGCTCCTCTTAAGGTGTTGTGGGACAGGCATACGAACTTATAGTCAAATATGCTGTCCTCCCTGAGCCTTCCCAGTGTTATACCCATCCCCTTTTCAACATCCCTGTCCAGCTTTGTCTGGGGCCTGTTGTCCTCACTGAAGTATGTGAGGAACTGCTTTGGAGCATTGGGCAGCTTCAATAGCTGGGGCTTGCCCTTGTAGTTTTTCCATCGTTCAATAATAGTATCCATGGTCGGTTTGTGCTTGAAGGAAACGGACACTGCTGCAAGATGACCCTCTGTTGCAGGTACTCTTATGCATTGGGCTGTAATAATTGGTTCATAGGCTTTGACTATTTTGTTACCCTCTACCCCATACCTTAAGGGGTTCCTGTTCACTTTTTTCCTCTTCTCCGGAGATGAAGGGAATTATGTTATCTATCATTTCCGGACAGTCGGCAAAGGTTTTTCCACTGCCTGAAACAGCCTGATATGTACATACTGATATTACTGAAGGCTTGAAGTCCATAAGTGCATTTACAGCAGGAACATAGCTTTGAATTGAACAGTTGGGCTTGGCTGCTATAAAGCCTCTGCTTGTTCCCAAACGCTGCTTCTGCTTTTCTATTATGGCCAGGTGCCCGGGATTTACCTCCGGAATTATAACCGGGACATCGGGGGTGAGACGATGAGCGGAATTATTTGATATCACCGGAGTTTCCTTTTTTGCATAACTTTCCTCAATTTCTCTTACTTTACTTGCAGGCATATCTACTGCACAAAAAACAAAGTCTACTTCGCTGCTTATTTCATCAACACTATGCAAATTTTTAACAGTCATGGTCTTCACGCTGTCAGGAATGGACTGAGAGAGCTTCCATTTGGCCTTGACAGCATCACTATAGCTATTACCCGCCGACCTTTCACTAGCTGCTATGACCCTGATATCAAAATACGGGTGGTCATGAAGCAGTGTAACCAGACGCTGCCCTACAAAGCCTGTTCCTCCTAGAATTCCTACATTGAATTTTTTATTCATTTCCATACCTCCAAGTATATTAAAGGGCGCTCTTTACATATGCTTTTAATGCCTTACTTTATTATATTCAAAACTTTTGCTATATTTATTGCCTAAAATGCTTGAAATATTGCAAGAGGTGCTATAGTATAAGGAAAACAAATGTTTTTCATCACAGGTTTTAAGAGGTGTATGATGAAAGAGGATATTTCAGTAACCGGCAGTAAAAGAGGATATCTGCACAAAGACTTCCAGTTCTTTCATTTAAAGGATAGAAAAAGCATGGAATTTGAGTACCACTTTCATGATTTTAATAAAATAATCATTTTCATATCAGGGAATGTAACATATCTCATAGAAGGGAAGTCATACAAGCTCAAGCCTTGGGATATACTTCTCGTTGGCAGCAGCGATATACACAAGGCCATAATCGGCACTTCCGGGACTTATGAGAGGATGATCATATGGGTCAATTCAAATTTTCTGCTTAAGCATAACAATGCCGGGAGTAATCTGCTGACCTGCTTTGACATAGCTTCCAAAGAGAAGCGCAGCATACTCAGATTGGATACTAAACTGCTTAGAAAGGCAAAGCACATTCTTTCACAGCTCGAAGAAGAATGTGCAAATGACGGTTTTGGAAGACAGGTGCTTGGAAATTCATTATTCCTACAGTTCATTGTATATCTCAACAGGCTGTATCTTGAACCTGATACTATAAAGCATCAGGCAGAAGGGGAATATAATGAAAGTATCGGAGAAGTAATAAGGCATATTAATGATAACCTCTGCGGAGATATGTCAATTGAAAGTCTTGCATCCAAATTCTATATGAGCAGGTACCATCTGATGCATAAGTTCAAGGACCAGACGGGTTATACCATTCACAGCTATATTCTTCAGAAGCGGCTGATGATGGCCAATACACTAATAAAATCCGGGAGATCCATGATTGAAGTCTGTACGGAATGTGGTTTCGGAGATTATTCAAGCTTTGTCAGAGCCTTTAAGAAAATGTACGGCCTGTCGCCGAAGAAGCACCATAAGCTGACAGAGGAGCTTGAGAAACCGGGAGGGCGAATATGAACAAGATACTGACTACTCCGAAAGAAATCGAGATGAATGAAAGGGTGCTCTATGCAGGCAACCATTATATAAGTCTGCCTGAAATCAGCACTAAGGATGCTTCTGTCAGGAGTATGAACATATTGACCATGTCGAACAAAGGCCTTGTGGAAATAAAAGGCATGGAAGCACTATTCAAGCCTGAGTTCCATAAGGATGGCAGAAGGTTATCAATTCAGCACTCAAACGTTATTCTGGAAAATTACTATATTCCAGTCTTCTGCTTTGAACTGGAGGCTGGGGTTCAGGTGAGGGTAAAGCTCTATGCAGACCTGTATGAAAAGGGCTTTGTATATGAGTTTGAAAGCTCCCATGCCATTGAAGCAAGGCTTTTATGCTCTTTGGATAAGCTCAGTCGGCTGCGGTTTAACTCCCATGATTCCGTATTCAGAAAGGAACTGAAGCTTGATAAGTGGCTGGGAAATCCCGCAGTAAATA
>LOES01000172.1 GCA_001515955.1 Clostridia bacterium BRH_c25
GAAAGGCCTTCCAGGGCGGAACTCAGCCCGGTATAAAACATGACTCCGATAATGACCACAGCCAGAACAGATACGAACTGCCCTTTGGATTCTCCCAGATCCCTGTAAAACTTTTTTAAAAAGATCCACATTACCATTCAATCCTTTCTATCGGTACAGGGTTTTCATTCAACTCCACCGCTTCTACCTTCCCGTTCTTGATCCTGACCACTTTATCCGCCATCTGGGCAATGGGACTGTTATGGGTAATTATCATCACTGTTTTCTTAAAATCACGGTTCACATCACGCAGCAGCTTTAGTATTGACTTGCCTGTCATATAATCCAGGGCGCCGGTAGGCTCATCACATAGAAGCAAGGTTGGATTCTTCGCAACCGCCCTGGCTATTGAGACTCTCTGCTGCTCACCGCCTGAAAGCTGGGCCGGGAAATTGACCATTCTTTCACCAAGCCCCACATCATTCAATACGGAAGCAGCATCCATAGGGTCATCACAGATTTGTGCAGCAATCTCGACATTCTCCAGCGCAGTAAGATTGGGCATAAGATTATAGAACTGGAATACAAAACCTATATGCTTCCTTCTATACATTGTCAGTTCATTCTGATTGAATTTTGCTATATCCTTCCCATTGACCCAGACCTCTCCTGAAGTAGGAAAGTCCATTCCGCCTAAGATATTCAGCACAGTGCTTTTGCCTGCTCCGCTGGGTCCAAGAACTACCACCAGCTCACCCTGACCTACTTCAAAGGATATCCCGTCTGCAGCCCTTATTTTTACCTCTCCCATTATATATTCTTTTACTACATTCTTAATTGTAATAATTGGTTCCATTAAGTATTTCCCCCTTATATTTCACCAAATGACCACATGGTCATTATATAACATATTTAACCAACAGTCAATGACCGCTTGGTCATTTTTTAATAAAAAGTACCGGGTGCATAGTCTCTTGTTCTATATGCCCGGTACCGGAGTTTCTTTTATACTACTACTTTATTACAGATAAGTGCCAGAAAGCTCAACCATACTTGTCGGCTTTAGCCGTGGGATGAATGGCACAAATATTTTGTTATAACGTTGTAGTAATAGTATAATATAGACAAGAAGTTATTTTGTATCTACAGCAGAAAACGTGTCTAGCGAAACCATAAAACGCTATGTCGATGAACAAAAAACCAGGGGGTGAAACAATGGATATAACAGTAAAATTTAGAATCATACCAAATAATGAGCAAGCAAAGCTGCTTAAAGCTATTTCTACGGAATATATTTCTACTGTCAATACCATTGTTTCCAATATGGTTTCTGCCGACTCATTGCTAAAACTTTCATCTAAAGATATTCCATCCGATATGCCAAGTGCAGTCAAGAATCAAGCTATCAGAGACTCAAAAAGCATATTTTCAAAGTATCGCAAAGCAGTAAAAGTTAATTCAAAAAAGCCTGCTGAAGAACAAAAGACAATAAAAGTACCGATCCTTAAAAAACCTGTCTGTATATGGAACAATCAGAACTACAGCTTTAGAGACGGTATTTTGAATTTTCCGATTAACGTCAACGAAAAATCTCAAAGAATCTCTGTTAAAATGCTGACCACCAATTATCAACTTGAATACCTTCAGTATAAATCAGTCTCATTGCGTATAACTCAAAAATCTGGTAAATGGATTGCACAAATAAGCGTAAGTATCCCTAAAAAGTTATCCATAGGAAGTGAATTAATGGGGGTTGATTTAGGATTAAAAGTTCCTGCGGTCGCTGTAACTGAATCAGGTAAAACTAAATTTTTCGGTAATGGAAGAATGAACAAATATATCAAACGCAAATTCAGAGCAAAACGCCAAGCGTTAGGCAAAGGGAAGAAACTTGATGCAATTCGCAAGCTGAACGATAAAGAACAACGCTGGATGAAAGACCAAGACCATAAAATAAGCAGAAGTATCATTGATTTTGCAATTCAAAACAATGTTTCTACAATTCGTATGGAAAAGCTAACGAATATAAGAAACACGGCAAGAACAAGCCGTAAAAACGAAAAGAATCTGCATACATGGTCATTCTATCGTCTGGCACAATTTATCGAGTATAAAGCAAAACTTGCAGGTATTACTGTTGAATATGTAGACCCAAAGCATACAAGCCAACTATGTCCTAAGTGTGGAACTCTAAATAAAGCAAAGGATAGGGAATACCAGTGCTCATGTGGTTATAAAACCCATAGAGATCGATTGGGTGCAATAAACATCATACATGCACCTGTGATAGACGGTAAAAGTCTATCAGCCTGAGCTGCAACAGCAAATAGCTGTCAATGCACTGGTTCAGGAGGGGTAATGGCATACCCTGAGCTTGAGGTCATACTCCGATAGCAGAAATGCACTTCGGTTTAATCACTCAAGAATCCCATTGCTTTAGCTGTGGGAGTGTCAAATAATATGGTATTATAGTCATGAAAATATATGGACTATTTCAAAAATGGAGGGGAATGCATTTTGTTTGAAAGCTACTTATATGACAATATAAAAAAGCTGAAAGGTACGGTTGGAGTATACTACAAAAGCCTTACTACAGGCGGAACTCTATCTTTCAATGAGAAAAAAAGCATTATATCCGCCAGTGTGATAAAGGTTCCGGTCCTTGTTGAGGCGTTCCATCAGATGGAAATTGGAACGATCTCTAAAGATGAAGTGATGACACTATGCGATGATGATAAAATGCCCTCCTGCGGTGCCCTTTCGTACATGCACAGCGGGTTGGAGGTAACAGTGGAAGACCTGTGCAAGCTTATGATCATTCTAAGCGATAATACTGCCACCAATATGTTGGTAAAGCGTTTACGCTTTGATAATATCAACGGCTATATGCAGGAATTAGGTCTGAAAAACACATTTCTAGGCCGCCTTCTTTTTGACATGGAAGCCGATAAAAAAGGGTCAAGAAATGTAATATCAGCAAAAGATATAGGCATGCTGTTTGAGATGATGTGGCAGGGAAAGCTCATTTCATCTGCTGCGAGCAGGCAAATGCTTGATATCCTCAAACTGCAGCAATTTAGTCACAAGCTTCCTGCGAAGCTGGACGAAGAGGTTGCAGTTGCGCATAAAACAGGGGAAGATACGGGAATAACCCATGATGCCGGTATTATCTATGCCCCCAAACCTTTTATACTCTGTGTGCTTTCTGAAGGTACGGATGCTGTAGAAACCAATGCTTTTATCAGCGGATTGGCTTTTCGGGCATATATGGAAAACAACCATTAGTATGCTAATGAAAATCTCTCCCTTGAAACCAAGGGAGAGATTTTTCCGGCTTAACCCATATAGAAGATTCTTTCCTTATATTGCTCGAATATTTTATTGTTAAACTCATCTCCGCCGTCTACATTGGCGCTGTGGAATACCGGCGGAGTTATTCCTTTATGCATCAGCTTTTCAACCACATGGATGATGATTGAATTGACAATTAAAGCCCCGATAACTGTGGATGTGGGTGCCACCCTCTGATCCAATCCTTCAAGCTCTACGCAGGAATCTTCAAAATCTCCGTTATTGTCTATAACTATATCTGCAGCTTCATAGAGCTTTTTCCCTGAACCATGCCTTGGACTCACATTACGGGAATAGTTCAGGTTGGTAAGAGCAATTACCTTGATACCCTTCTTTCTTGCTTCAAGAGCCATTTCAACAGCTATCGAATTCCTTCCCGACACGGAATGGATAAGCAGCACATCACCCTTCTTTATGGGAGTACCCTCCAATATGATTTTCCCGTATCCGTCCAGCCTTTCCATGGCGGAAGTCATAACAATCGGCCTGGTATTCAGCATAATAGCGGAGTTAAAAATTGGATTCACTAATGCAAGCCCACCGGTCCTATAGGTTAATTCTTCTGCCAGAATACCTGCATGAGAAGCTCCGAATACAAATATGGAATTCCCTTGCTCAATTGCTTCAGCCATCGTATCCGCGGCCTCAGATATTTTTTCCATTTGAGTTTTCTGAACTTTTTCTATTATTTCTTTGATATGATTAAAGTAAAAACCAACATATTGACTCATCCTTATGTCGCCTCCATTACATGCCGAATAACTTTCCTACTCCTCTTACTATGATTGCCCACAGGGAGAAATCATTCCCTCCGAATATCAATATCCAGTCTGATACGGTTGTCTTTAACAGAGGTACTGAGAAGCCGACTAAAAGGATCATCACAATACCGGCTGCGGCAGTTCCCAATATGGCGCCTCTCCGGCCTCCGGTCCCGTTGGCTATGACTCCGGCTGTTCCTATTTCAAAGAAGCAAGTGATTGTAAGGGGCAATACGGCATACATAAATACCCCAGCTCTGCCAAGTATTACCAAAGTGATAATGGATGTTACCATAGAAACCAAAAAGCCTATGAGAACCGCATTGGGGGCATATGGAAAAATTATCGGGCAGTCCAAAGCCGGAACAGCGTTTGGAATTATCTTATCCGAAATCCCTTTGAATGCCGGCAGAATTTCTGTAAGCATCATACGTACTCCTGTCAGCAGTACGGTTAACCCGGCACCAAACAGTACCCCTTTCATTACCGAATAGATAACCAGATTGGTTCCCTCACTGTAGACCTTTGCCACTTGCTCAGCACTCAGCATCAGGCCTACGACAATATAAACCAGGAATATTACAATGGACGATGTGATGGTAATCTCCTTTAAAAACTCCATCTGCTTGGGAAACTTCATGTCTTCAGTTGATTTGCTCTTGTCTCCGAATATTTTTCCTATAAAACCGGCCAATAGAGACAAGCCCACTGTCGGATGCCCCAAGGTGAAAGAATCATCTCCAATGACATTTCTCACATAGGGCTTTATTATTGCCGGTGTGATAATGATATAAGCTGCCGTACATAAGGTTGCCAGGGTCACCAAGCTTGACCCGCTTAATCCCATTTCTACCCCACAGGCTATGAATATGAAGGGAAACCAGAATAACATATGGCCTGTTAAGAACACATTTTTCCACTTCGTAAACCGTGCTACAATCAAATTGATAATAAATGCCAATACCATTGATAAGCTGATTTCAGAGCCATAGGTTGCAATGAGTTGATCTGCACCCAAGGCTTTTATTTGTTCTCCCGGAATTTGGTACAGTTCATTAAACGCATCGGATAAGGGTAAAATGGAATTTACCAATATAGAGGTCCCCTGAGTTAATATGACAACACCTATGATAGTCTTCATAGTCCCTTTGATGGTGTCAGACAGATTCTTTTTCTGGATAACAAGTCCCGCTAACGCAATAATTCCCAGGAAAATGGCCGGCTCCCTAAATACTTGATTAATAATGAAGTCTAAAAAATTGGTCATTAGCTTTACCTCCTAATATATATTTAGTTACTTATATTGCACCACTAAGCATCTTTAGAATAGGTAATCCCTTTTCTTCAATTTCCTTCCTATTAACAAAATTGTGAATGGCAACTATCGGAACCTGGGTTTGTTCCTTTAATGAGGCTTCTAATTCACCGGATGTGAATATAACATCACAAGGAGTCGCAGCTGCGGTTCCGACATCTGCTGTCAAGACCTCCGCATCCAGCCCATGGGCTTTCACAATATCATCAATCTTCATCTTTAGTATCATGGAAGATCCCACCCCAAAGCCACATACAGCCAACACACTAACTCTTTTCATCAAAACTCCTCCATCCATACATTTCGCGAAAAGCATTTTGCATCCCTGATTCAAATCTCGCGTAAATGTTTCCTTGACCATTATTAAATTGCTTCTGATCTCCTAATCGGGAGAATAGCATATCAAGCTCTTGTCTTATATGACAAAGCAATGCAGCTTTTCCCAGAATGGGATCTTTGGTTGTTACGTATCCGGAAACGTATACCCTATGAAGCTCTCTATAGAGCCTCACTTTTAGATTTCTCTTCTGAATTGCTGTTATATATGATAAGAATATGCTTATGCATCAACATATCCTCTAAATGTTTACTAAGAATTTATAAGCGTGTATAGTACCTCTTCTTTATCCGTTTCAATGATTTTGCATATTTTCTTTTCGTCAGACAACAGCTGCGCAAGAATTGACAGCTGAGATAAATGCTTCGTATCCTCTTCTGCGGCAAAAGCAAATACTATAGAAACCGGATCATTTTGTTTATTGCCAAAGCTAACAGGGGTTTTTAAAGTAATAATGCTCATATCGGATTTTAGCACTTCTTCTCCCGGTCTTGCATGCGCTATTGCAATCCCTGGTGCTATTACGATATACGGCCCCAGCGTCTTTACAGAGTCAATCATTTTCTGAATATATGTATCCTTGATACTTCCTGACTGCATGAGCAGCATTCCTGCTTCATGGATCGCATGTTCCCAGTCACTTGCTTCAACCATTACCCTCATATTTCTTTTGCCTATGATTTCTTTCATTTTACGCCCCCTGCAAATCTCTTGCTTGATTTAACAGCTTTATTTCTTCATAACTGGCTGCCTTCTTGAACTTTTCTATATTATCATCCTTTTCCAAGATATTGACTAAGGAAGTGAGTATATTAGTACTGCTTTCACTTGCTGCGAAAACGACAATGGTTTTAACCCTGGCCTTATGATTGTCACCCAGTTCAATTTCCTTTTTAAGGTTAATCATGCTGATACATTCTTTATTTACCCCGGCTTCCGGTGATGCATGGGCCATGGCTATTCCCGGGATAAAGGCCATATATGGGCCCAGTTCCTCAACTGCTTTGATCATTGCCGCCACATATTCCAAAGTGATATACTTCCTTTTTATCAGAGGCTCAGACGCAATTCTTATTGCCTGCCGCCAATCATTGGTCTCCACATTAAAGCGCGTATGTTCGATTGGAATAATATCTTGAATGGCATGCCTATTGTTGGAATGATCCTTGTATCTGTTAGCAAGATATTTACTCTGCTTGCTGTAGGTATGTATATAGATATTCTTTTTGATATTCTCAAGATCCTCTACATCCAGCAAAGGGTTTACTCTTATTACAGTACAGCCTTCCATATTGAAATTCACTGTAGATATGACAAAATCAATATCCGCTTCCTTTGCTATTCTGACTGCCTCATGTATATTTGCCGGTCCGATCAGCCTAAGCTCCGGAAGCATAATATTCAATCTTGTTCTTAATATTCCTGCAGTCGCATATCCGCTTCCGCAGATCACCAGAACCTTGGGCATAAACCCATCTTGTGTGCTTTTTTCAAAGGCAGCCCCAATGTGCATCGCGATAAATGCAATTTCTTCCTCCGGGAAAGTAATATTAATAATTTTTGAGTACTTGCCCAGTATCTTTTTTGTCATTTCGTAAATAAAGGTGATCCTATATTTTATCTGCTCCGTCAATGGATTCTCGATAAACAGACCGCTTCTGATTCTATGAACTGCCACTTTTAAATGGATTGCCAAACCGTTAATAAATGCAAAATCATTAGAAAAATCCAAACCCAAGTACTCTTCCGCATCTTGTATGATTTGCTTGGATAAAATTTTTGCTTCACTGCTTTCCTCCATATAGTCTCCTGTATCGATTGAATACACGATCTTAGCGCCCATAAAGAGCTTAAGGATGTAGCAGATATCACTTTCATTCAAAGCTGTTTTGTCGAGATATTTATTACCCAAAAGCATCTCAAACTCTCTTTTAGTTCTGTACTTATTTAAAATTTCATCACTATATTCTATATGTCTGTTATGCTGGGATCGCATGATGATATAGCCTATACACAATTCCAGTTCCTGGCCGGATGAATCTGAATACCGAATATCCAGATTCTCTTCCATTAATTTTATGGCAGCTGTAATACTATCCCAATCACATTTCAATAAATCCTTTAAGTCGTCATTAGTTATCAGTGCATTTTTCATACCTTCATAGTAGCTGTATACAAAAAAGTTTCTGATACATTCCTCCTCTCCCTCTAAAATGATGCCAAAACGAGACTTCTTATTCATGCAGAGCCCGAATGCTTTTATTTTATCCTCAGCGGTATTGAGATCTGCAAGGATTGTATTTTTGTTTACATAAAGCTTTTCCGCCAATCTCTCTATGGTAATCCCCGGGTCAGCGCAGATTAAATAGATTATTATCAAATAAACCCGTTCTCCAGGAGAAAGTACTTTACAATCAAGGCTTTGAATCATTCTCATAAGTAATTCTTTTTCTTCTGCACTGCAGTCAAGCTTGACACCCAGCTTCGGTTTTTTAATGAGCTTATTCTCTTTTAAATAGTTTTCGATAACATCCAAATCATACCTTATGGTTCTTTCGCTGACATCAAAATGACCGGCCATGTTTTTTATGGTCAAATAACCGCTGTTCTGTGCCAGATATGCAATTATGTTTCTTTGCCGGTATGTCAGTGTAACCATATACTACCTCTATCTCCGCTTTTATCTGTTCTCTATCTTTAATTATAGATGAACCGTGTATATAAGTTAAGCCCAAACCTTTTCAATAAAAGTGGCAAATATATAAGCTATATTTGCCACTGAGGCTAATGACAAACCACCGAATCAAGAGTATCTGTCTATAACTGCACCATGGGTGGTAAAGCCACCTACTTCAAGCTTGGCCTCGGCTACAGACGAGACCTCCCTTGCCAAAGAAGTACTTTTTCTTCATATATTTCCTCTCAATCTGATCATACGCTTATCACAAGTCCCAGCAATTTTGAAAAGTCTATTGCCTGCATGGGAGACGCAATTGCTCCCCTGAGATCCTCCAGCTGTATACCCAAGCCTTCAACATCAGAATTACTCAAGTCTATCCCCTCCAGACTTGTCCCTGACATCTGGCTCAGCCGGAAATTGCATTTCCTGAACTGCACCTTGTCAAAACGGCTGTTTTGGAAGTTACTGTTTTCAAAAATGCTTTCTTCGAATATAACCTTTTTCATATTGACCAGACTCATTAAAGCAAATTTACCATTGCATTTTTCTATGTAAACATTCTGCAGTGTTGCACCGCTGAGGTTCATACCCATGAGCTTACAATTAACAAACTCTGTCCTGTGAATAATTGCACCACTGAAATCCGCATTTGACAAGTCACAGTTCTCAAACCGTACATCGGTAACCTCCAATGAATTCAATGATACTGCTTTGAACTCAACATTTTTCAAGACTACTCCGTCAAAGCATACATGATCAGCCGACTGATTCTCAATTTTACAGTCAGATATGCAGCCCTCTTTAAAGCTGTCTTCATTCTTAATGTCAGTAACCTCGATACAAATACTTTCAATTCCTTTTACAAACCTTGGCTTTATTATCTTAAGCCCATCCTGCCTGCTATCCACTGTACAATCTCCTTACAATATATTTTCTTTGATTATAACATATGGAAATATACATGAGAGCATGAATAAAGTAATCAGGTTGTACAACTTCACTATTTATTCTAAAATATAGTTATATGCATTAAAAATATTTATCAGTTCCAGAGGAGCAGTGTTTATGGAAAATGGCAAGTTCAAACATTTTAAGGATGATATAAGAAGAACCTTTACTCTTTACGCATTGATTCCGGTCATAATCATTACATTTTCAAGCTACATGTTTTCCTTTTTCATATGGTATAGAACTGTTATCAAGCAAAATTACGATATCAACAATGAAATATCACAAAGAATAGAAAGTATAGTGTCTTCCTATATAGCCGAAGCATACAGCATTTCAGAGCAGGATAATATTATGGAAGACATAAACTCTCATGATAACAGTATCACATACCAGAAGCTCTATAATTTCGTAAATTCAAAGGATGTAAGGTGTAACTTTTTTATTTTTGACAAGGATATGAACCCCATTATTGCAAGCACAAAAAAAATTCCCGAATATGCTCTGAAGGAAAATATGTTTTCCTGGGGGATAACAAGAAGAATGCTTGATACCCCAAATCAAACCGTTATTGAAAAGCAATCCTATGATATCGCCTCAAAACAGATTCTGTCTGTGGGAAAAGCAATAATAAAGAATGGTAATATATCAGGATATGTTACCTTTGATTTGCATGAGGAGGATATATCCAGGATTATCAGCAGAAACTTTTCTGTTGATGCTGCAATTACTGATAAATATACCAATGTAGTGTCCACCACAAATAAACTCCTGACCAACAAATTCGGAAAAATAAATGACAGCTTCAAAGGCATGCCCGGTTTTATCAAATCGGGTAATGACAGCCAGTATATGGTCAAATCTCAAATACTTGACGGCAATATCAGTGTCTACACAATTACATCCATAGGTTACATTACTTCAATTTTCATATTGGTAGGAGTACTGCTTATAATACTGTTTATTACTCTTTCCTTGACAATGCACGTTTCTGCAAAAAAGATAGCTGACAGCAAGACCAGAGCAATTGATGATATAATTGAGGGAATAAGCAATGTACAAAATGGGAACCTTGAAGCAGCTCTTAATATCAATACAAGAGATGAATTTCAGATAATTGCGGAATCCTATAACAAAATGTTGGTTGACATAAAAAATCTAATTGAGGTCAATAAGGAAAAGGCAACACAGAATATTTTATCAGAAATAAAGCAGCTGGAATCTCAGTTTGACCCCCACTTTTTGTTCAACACACTGGAAATGATAAGATGCATGTCGGCAATGGACCCCTCCTCTGTGAACAATGTAATATTAAACCTTTCGGCACTGCTTCGTTACAGCATAAACAATAATATACACAATGTTACTCTGGGTGAGGATATTGAATATACAGAAAACTATCTGATGATACAAAAATACCGCTTTGGCAAACGGTTTAACTATAATATTGAAGTTGACGAAAGAGCAGCTGATTGTGTTGTTCCAAAGCTTATAATACAGCCAATAATAGAAAATGCCATTAAATACGGTTTTGGGGACAGAATGGAGCTGTCTGTGGATATAAAGACAGGTTTTGCCCGGGATAACCTTATTATAGAGATATCTGATAATGGAGTTGGAATGGCAGCAGAACAATTGGAAATAATACAGAAGCTGCTGGCGCAGGAGAAAAACGATTCAGCTTATATCGGTTTGTTTAATGTTCACAGAAGAATACAGCTTATGTACGGAAATGCCTATGGATTAAAAATTCAAATACGGGAGAATTCCGGTATTGTCGTAAGCTTGAATCTGCCCGTTAAAAGGAGTGCTGATTATGCTGAAAGTGTTAATAGTTGAAGATGAAGATATAATAAGAAAGGGCCTTATTCATACAATAGACTGGCTGTCCATGGGATGTATAATCGCAGGGGATGCCGATAACGGGCTTGAGGGGCTGAGATTAATAGAAGAACACAGACCGGGCCTGGTTATTACTGATATAAAAATGCCTGTAATGGATGGAATAGAAATGCTTGAGAAAGCTCTTACGAACAATTGCTTCTACAGCATTATACTAACCAGCTATTCTGAGTTTGAATATGCAAAACAGGCAATCTCTCTGAATGTCTCTGAGTATCTGCTAAAACCTGTTGATAAGCACAAGCTTGCTGATATAATTGAAAAGATTAAAAAAGATTCTGATAGAAAAAAGGTTTTGAACAGCCTGATAGATAAAGCAAAAATCAGCGATGACATAGAGCTGGTCAATCTGGATGTATTTATTTTTTCAGACAGTGAGCATAACTATTATGTGGATGAAGCTCTAAATCAGATAAAAATGAATTATAACCAGAGGATAAGCATAGAGTCAATATCAAATAATCTTGGTGTCAGTACAAGCTATCTGAGCAGAAAGTTTAAAGATATAACAGATCAGACTTTCCTTGATGTGCTTAACAAATACAGGGTTCAAAAGGCAATAGAATTGTTAAACGAGGGAAAATACCGTGTGTATGAGGTTTCCGAATTAACCGGCTTCAGCGAATATAAGCACTTCTGCAGTGTATTTAAAAAATATACCTTGACTTCCCCGACCGAATTCATAAAATCAAGGGGCTGTATAATTCATAAAAATATATTGGATAAAACCCATGACTAAAATCACATAGTCATGGGTCTTTTAATACAATCATTCTTTTCATCTGTAAAGTGCAAAACTTTATTTTTGTCTAGCATATTTGCATGAACAGGTAGTATCTTGTTTATCAAATTATAAATCGCATGCTCATCGTTGCTTACTGTAGTGATATTTGCCGTTTCCTTCAATAGTAGATGAGCATTGCCAGTAGCAACACCAAGCCCTGCAGCTTTTATCATTTCAATATCGTTGCAGTAATCGCCTATCGCAATTACCCTTTCCCTCTTTACCCCTGTGATTTCTATTAAGTATTCAAGCATACTGCCCTTTGATACACCGCTTGTAAACAATTCAAGGTAGGTTGATGTAGAGAAAACGCTGTGAATTGTCCCTGTGGGCATTCTATTGTGCAAAAACTGCTGTACCTGCTGTAAATTATGATTTGTATCAGCAAACAACAGCTTTACCCATTTCTCATTTATAATATCATCAATATGCACAACTTCATAAGACTGGCTTTCTTTTATAACAAGAGGATCAATATTATCCTTGCCGCTGACTATATACATTTTCCCTTGAACAAAAATCTGCATACATAAGCTTTCATACTTCTCAAGTATTTCCTTTAATGGTTCCAAAAGCTGTGTCTTGTTTAGAAAAACAGATTTAATATAAGCATTATTGTTTATATCATAAATCATTGCACCATTATATAGTATACAGGGGCAATTTACTCTAATGTGCTTTATATAAGGAAGAACATTGAGTTCTGTCCTTCCTGTAGCAACTGCAAACAAACCACCATTATCAATGAATGAAGATATTGCATCAATATTATGTTTTGATATGCCCTGCTTTGAATCGATTAAGGTACCGTCCAAATCCGATACTATAAGATAACCTGCGTACTTTTTCATGTTTACCCCCTTAATATATGATTAAATATTAACCTCCTTATTTCCTGAAAGCTTGAAGAATATTAATAGTGATATTATTGTTGTAACCGTTAGAATTGTAGACAGCGCAGCAGCTGTACCATAGCTTGCCCTTATGACCTCTGCATATATTGCTACCGACATGGTTCTCGTGCCACCGGTATAAAGTATTACTGATGCACTAAGTTCATTTATTACTGTAATCCAGCTTAGTATAGCTCCGGCCATTACTCCTGGAAGCATCATTATTGATGTAACCTTGAAAAAGGTTTTAACAGGGGAACAGCCAAGGCTTATAGAAGCCTCCTCTATGCTTGGGCTTATCTGGTAAAGTATTGCGGCACTTGAACGCAGGGTATAGGGAAGTCTTCTTATTACAAATGCAACTATCATGATAATAAATGTTCCGCTTAGTATCAAAGGCTTTTTATTGAATGCAAGAAGTAGTGTGATTCCAAGTACCGAGCCGGGTATGATATATGGGAACATCGTTATTGTATCTATTAACGAAGTAAACATATTTCTCTTTCTTGTAGATATGTAGGCAATGAACATCCCCAGAAGGATTATCAGTACAATTGCAATGAGCCCAAATATGTAAGTATTCGTAATAGAGCTTCCAAGGTTTTTGAATACCGTTCTATAGCTTTTTAACGAAAACTCCGATGTGAACATTGAGCCTCTCGTATTTAAAAGTGAGGTGTAAATAACAGTAATCTGAGGTATTATTGACAAAAACACAACACCGTAAATGAATATATGAGCCAATACTCCCTTAAAGCCTTTTATCTCCTTTGCCTGTATAGGTCTTAAGGAACTCATGGTAAATGACTTTTTATTAACTACATATTTCTGACCCATAAATAGGAGTGCAGTTATTATTACCATTATGGTTGCCATTGCTGCCGCAAAATTCGCCTGGCCGCCTACTTCACTGATAAATTCAGAATAAATTAATACCGGCATAACATTATATCCTTCCCCTATCAGCATTGGAGTGCCAAAGTCAGCAAGTGCATTCATAAATACCAGCAAGGAGCCTGCAAGAAGAGTTGGGAGAATAAGAGGAAGTATCAATGTAACAGCTTTTTTTACAGGACTGCAGCCAAGGCTTTCAGCGGCTTCACCCAAGGATGCGTCTATCTTTTTTAATGCTCCCGATACATAAAGGTAAATAAATGGATAGAGCTTAAGAGTTAAAACCAGCAATATACCGGTAAAACCATATATAGTGGGTGTATGTATCCCGAAGGTGTTCTCAAAAAACTTGGTTATTACTCCGCTTCTTCCACTTAAAAGCACCCATGAATAAGCTCCGATGAAAGGTGGAGAAAGCATTGAAATTATCACTAAGACTTCTACAAGCCCTTTTTTCTTGATTTTAAAGACATTCATAATATAGGCCATCGGTGCGCCTATTAATATTGCAAGAATGGTTACACAGGTTGTTACTTTAAAACTGTTGAGAAGCCCCTGGTAATAGTATTTTTTGCTGATGAACTTTATAAAGTTGTTGAATGTAAACACTCCTGTTGCCGGATCCTTAAAGCTGCTTATAAATAGGGCAAACAAAGGATATACAAGGAATAATGCAAATAGAAGCGCTATGGAAATTGTTACGATAGTCCAAAAATCAAATTTCAATTTATGCCTGGCCATATTTTCTCACATCCTTGATTAGACTTTGTTCACCATCTTCAGTAAATACATTGATCTTTGCCGCATTAGGAACAATGTGTATAATATCACCTTTCTTGAAGAAATTCACTTCATGCCCTAAATCCTGTGTAAGCTCGCAGTTTAATTGCACATCCAAGACCATATCCTCTTCAAATGTAATTTCATAATTGTTATACCTTCCAAAGAAAGTACTTGATTTTATATAAGCTTTGATTCCTGAATTTTCGATTGAAAACTCCTCGGGTCTTACAGAAACTATTACATCCTGTCCATCCACAATATCCTCTATAAGATTGTCCATAAGTACTCTATAGCCATCTCTGAAAACTACATATCTGCCCTTGACCTCAAGCTGTATTTTACCTTTCAGAAGGTTTGAAGAGCCAATAAAGGTTGATACAAACACATTTGCAGGCCTTGTATATATGTCTGTGGGTTTTCCGCACTGCTGTATAGCTCCATCCTTCATTACTGCAATTCTGTCAGATATTGCAAGAGCTTCCTCCTGGTCATGGGTGACATATACTGTTGTTATTCCTACTTCTTTTTGAATGTCCCTTATTGCACCTCTCATTTCAAGCCTAAGCTTTGCATCAAGATTCGAGAGAGGTTCATCCATAAGCAGTACGCTTGGATGTATAACTATTGCGCGTGCAAGTGCAACACGCTGCTGCTGTCCCCCTGAAAGCTTGTCGGGAAGTCTGTCTTTGTATTCATCTATTCTCACAGTTTCAAGTATAGTTGCAATTTTTCTGTTAAACTCTTCTTTGGGAATTTTACGAAGCTTTAAACCATATTCGACATTTTCTTTTACTGTAAGGTGTGGGAAAATAGCATAGTTTTGAAATACCATACCTATATTTCTTTTATGGGCAGGTATATCATTTATTACAGAATCATCAAACTTTATGCTACCCCCCTCTATCGTATTAAAGCCTGCAATCATTCTTAAAAGGGTTGTTTTCCCACAGCCTGAAGGTCCAAGCAACGTAAAAAATTCTCCGTTCTCAACATCTATTGAGAGATTTGGTATGATGGTTAATTTGTCATATTTTTTTACAACGTTTTCTATACTTATTGCAACGCTCATTTTATTCCCTCCGATAATATAAGCTCACAACATTTTTGAAAGTTGCGAGCTTATATATTGTCAATTTATTCTGCAACAAACCTGTTTATAGTGCCTCGTAACGTATATCCGATCCTATATATGTTTTGTGCGAAACACATTATTAGTTGCTTGTGTATATATCCTTGAATTTATCAAGCCATACCTGTTTGTTAGGATTTACAACGTTCGGATCATCTGTTATTAATTTCATTTCACTGGTTGGAGTCAGACCATTTCCGGCAGGTACGTCGTTTCTTACCGAACGTCTGCAGAGTTCATTTGCTATAAGTGTCTGAGTTTCCTTGCTGGTTACAAAGTCAATAAAGGTCTTTGCATTGTCCATATTCTTTGCTCCCTTTATTATCTGTACGGTATCAGGCTTTGATATTGTTCCCTCTTCCATGTATACAACCTTGACAGGTGCTCCATCCTTTACATATTTCGCTGCACCTTCCTCAAATGTAAGGCCTACAGTGTATTCTCCATCAGCAACACCCTTATATACTGCAGATGAACCGCTTAACAGCTTTCCATCAAGATGTTTGCTAAGCTTCGTTACATAATCCCATCCACTGTCAGTATCGCCATTACCCATTGCATAAAGCATATTTACAAGATGCTCAAAGGAGGATGAGGATTTTGAAGGATCGGCGAAGGCAATTTTGCCCTTAAGTGCCGGATTTAGAACATCTTCATAGCCGTTAACCTCGATATCGCCTATGAGCTTTGTATTTATCATAAGTACGCTTGGAATTACAGTGAATCTTGTCATCATACCTTCGGTATTCTTGCAGTCGTCAAATACTGCACCCTCATTTGCCGACAGATAGTTTTCGAATAATTCCATTTTAGGAGATATGGTTGAAAGAGATCCTCCCCAGAAAACGTCGCCTAAAGGATTTGCCTGTTCAGCTTCCACTCTTTTTAACAGTTCTCCTGTGCCGGCTGTTATTACTTCTGCCTGAATACCTGTACTGGCTTCAAATTCACTTATAATTGGGTTTATGAATTCTACAGGATGTGGGCAGTAAACAACCAGTGATTTTGATGCCGGTTCACTATCAGGCGTGCCGGTTGGTTCAGTATTAGCCGGTGCCTCTGCTGTTTTAGCTGCACATCCAGCCACAGAAAAAAGCATTAACACAATTAAAACAATAGCAAGATACTTTTTCATTTGGACATCCCCCTCTAATTTATTATAATGCTTCAATAGAAGCCTTTATTATATTTTCATAGTAACTTAATAGAATTTTCTAAACAATCCGAAAAAATACATAATTATACCGTAAAATGAACCGAAAGAAAAAAAGCCATGAAAATCATGGCTTTTCCATCCAAAGAGGAATTTCTACGTTGACCTTGAACAAATCCCCGTCAATCTCTATTTTGAAGCTTCCTCCCTGCAGAGCTGTCAGGCTTTGTGCAATAGAAAGCCCCAGGCCTGAGCCTTCAGTGGTTCTTGATACATCTCCCCGCACAAAACGCTCAGTCAATTGTTCCGGAGGAATATCCAGGGGAAAAGCAGATATATTCTTTATCGTAAGTGAACCATGCTCACTACCCGCTGCTAAATTGATATATACCCTGGATTGAGGCATTGAGTACTTTATAGCGTTGGAGAAAAGATTTTCAATTATACGCCACATTTGTTTACCGTCAGCATATATGTAAGTGTTCTTTTCTTCAGCATTAATCCGGATATCCAGCTCTGCCTCCTTTATTTTTTCCTCATACTCGCCGCAAGCCTGCATGACAAGCTCATGCAAATCCACTTTCTCTGCATTGACCTGCAGGCTGCCGCTGGAAGCCTTACTTGCTTCGACTAAATCTTCAATAAGCTGCTTAAGCCTCCCGGACTTCTCTTCCAGAATACTTACATACTCCTCGGCCCTTTGATTATTCAAATCCTCATTCTTAAGCAATCCAACGTAATTAACTATGGAGGTCAGCGGCGTTTTCAAATCATGGGATACATTGGTTATAAGCTCGGTTTTCATCCGCTCCCCTTTAATCGCCTGGGCAACTGCTTTTTTCATTCCTCCCTGTATGTTCTTGATGTCTTCTGCCAGGCTTGAGAAAGCTACTGATATTTCAGAGCTGTTCAGTGCATAATCCAGATTACCTGAAGAAATTTCCTTTGCTGCCTTAATTATTTGTGACAGGGATAAGAGTGCCTTTGCCGAAAAATATACTACAGCAGCATTAAAGGCTAGAAACAGGCTGAAAATTACAGGTATTTGATAATTGCTGCGTACATTTGTCCCGAGAGCAAAGAATATTCCGTTTATTAACCCATAGGCTAGAAGAAAAAGCAACGTTGATGCTCTGAAGAGCTTTCCTTCAAAGCATAGCCTGGCAAGTACCTTCAATTTCTTATATAAGACCGCAATCAATGTATTTTTGAAGATCGTTCTTGCTTTTATCTGCCTGATCATAGACAGTACATAGGATATGCCTATAAATACATCCACACTCAATACAATAAAAGGAAACACCCACGCTGCTATATCCCACGATCCGGAGACATTCACCACTATCATCACCGACAGAAAAGCAGCAATAAGAACCAATAATGTATGCACATCGGTATAGATACTGTCCACATTTGTGAAAACTATCTCTCCACCCTTTTCTCTGCGCCCCGCAACAATAGCAAGATAAGCGGCAGCAATTACAAGCAGGACCAATGATGAAACCATCAACATATAAACCTTTAATGACATCTCTTTAATTCTTGAATAGTTCACAAAAACATCATAAAAAATGTCTCCTTGCTTCAGTGGCTGCAATACTGCAGCATAGACCTCATAGTTCGTACCAAAGAGCATTTTCTCTATTTCATTCCTATACATGGGTAAATCATACTTTGACTTCCATTGGCTAAAATAGATATTGCCGGGCTGTTTTTTTATTAATGCTTCCGGTGCAGCATCAATAATATTTGTTATTATCTCTCCTGTTGGCGAATTCTTTATATAAAACATAAAATTTACCATTCCGGATAATCTGTTTTCTATGCTGTAAAACCGCTCAATATCTTCTGCTATAAATTTTTCAGTCCGTCCTGAAGCTTTTATGCTTTCGACATTCTTTAACTTGATGTTTGCCTCTACGACATTGTGGACCAGTCTCCCAAATTCATTTTTAAATTTATATGTATCATAATAACTGTCACTGTATGCAATTTCCCTGTTTTCTAACAGGAATACACCGCTTCCAACTGCACTCAGAAAGCACAGCCATATCAGAATTACAGCTACAGCCTTTGTACCCGCAGCATATTTAATGTTTTTCAATTTTATATCCAATACCCCACACCACCTTCAAATATTTCGGTTCCTTCGGATTGATCTCTATTTTCTCTCTGATGCGTCTTATATGCACCGCAACTGTGTTTTCAACTGAAAATGACGGCTCATTCCACACATTTTCATAAATTTGTTCAATAGAGTACACGTGTCCTATGTTTTTCATAAGGAACAGTAGAATTCCGTATTCCGTAGCAGTAAGCCTGATAATTTCTCCATCCACACGCAGCTCCTTGGCTTCCTCATCAAGCTCCAGGCTGCCTGTTCTTAAAACACTGCTTTTCCGGACCATACTGCCAAGTGCAGTATAACGCCGCATCTGCGACTTTACTCTTGCCATAAGCTCCATTGGATTGAAGGGCTTGGTCACATAATCGTCCGCACCAAAGTTCAGGCCTGCTATCTTATCGGTATCCTCCGATTTCGCCGACAGAATAATAATAGGAATGTTTTGTTCTTCACGTATCTTGATTGTCGCTGACAATCCATCCATTTCCGGCATCATTACATCCAGCAGTATAAGATGGATTTTCTGTTCAGATATGGCCTTAAGCGCCTGGGTTCCATTGTATGCCTTCACTACACCGTAGTTTTCCTGCTTTAGATATATCTCCAAAGCGTCGACTATGGCTTTATCATCATCACATACCAATACATTCAGCTTATCCATAAGGTCTGCCCTCCATTGCTTTTTCATTATTGTTCATACAAATCACCTGCCTTTATAAGAATAATAGCAGGCAAATTTAACAAAACACTTGCTATAAATCTTACAACTTTCTTAAGAATTACGTCAGATACGAGATGCGAGATACGAGGAAAGCCCGGGTATTCCTTAAGAGTATAGGAACGGGTAACACGGATTTCCTGCGGAAAAACACTGAAATCCACGGAACACACGGTTGGGTAAAATATTCTGATACATAAATAATTGTCGATAACGAAGCATGTATCGAAATTCACTAATGTAGCTATATAGTATATAATTATTAACCGTGTAATTCCGTAGGAATTCCGTGTAACATCCGTGTGTTCCGTGTTACCCGTACCAGGACCCGTAAGGAATGCCCAAGCTTTCCTCGCATCTCGAATCTCGTATCTCGTATCTTTATATTACTATTTAACAAGCAGATCGTTTATTGCTGCTCTCATATCATCATCTATTGGATTTCCAACAAAAATAATTTCTTTATCGTTTACAAAAATCCCATCCATTATTCCATATTTCGTGAATACTTCTCTATCAGAAGTATCGTATTCAATTATATCAATCTTATCTCCGTATTCTTTGGCTATCCCCAGTGCTATATCATGCAGCTTATTGCACGATTGGCACCAACCATTTACAAACAGCGAGACAGTTGGTTTTTTATATTCGGGAAAGGCCCTTCTCCTGATCAATCTTGGAGGTTCTACATCCTTAAAAGGCCTCCACAGTAATTCATAGCAGAGCTCTGTATCTATCAGCTCAAAGCCTTGTCTTTCATACCAGGAAGCCGGCAGCCAGTCATCATTCTTAAATGTCCAGGCAACAATCGCATCAGCACCCTTATCCATAACATCTTCGATTGCTTTATTAAGAAGCTCTGTGCCATAGCCCTTTCTCTGCTTGGATCCGAAGGCTTCATCGTAGCCGTTGACCCATATGCATTGAATAAAGTACATGTTTTTACCTTCGGCAAAGCTATATTCAATTGGTACGTATTGAATCATTCCTACATAGTTGTCTTCTTCTTTTTTCATTATAACATTCAAATCATCCCCGATAGAATCCATCCACTTTTCTTTTCGGATATTATAATCGTCATTCCAGACCTTAAGGCACTTTAAAAATGCGCTGCACTCTGCCTCATTATTTTTACATATTTTATTTTTCATTAACTCTCCTCCTTATACTTTCAGCCCTACGCATATTATACTATGCCTATAGTAGATTTGAATATAATGAAGATATGCATCCATGTATTTACTATTTTGCATAATTTATGATAAGCTTAAATGGAAATCAAATCATTATAAGGAGGCGGCCATATACATATGCGTTTTACAAAATTGACAGGTGTCTTTATTCTCCTGCTATTGCTTGGCAGCATGCTGGCTGGCTGTGTGCAAGAAAAAATCGAACAAGTCAGCAAAGTAAGCACAGCTGGTTTGAAAGAAGCAGAGATTCGTCAGGATGAAATGTTAAAGCATATCGAAGAGCTTATTTCGGATAAATACAAGGGAAGAATGGTGGGCACCGAAGGAAACCGCTTAGCTGAAGACTATATTGTTGACAACTTTGAAAAGCTAGGTTTGAAGGGACCATCAGGAATCAAAGGTTATAAGCAGTATTACAAGCAGGGTGTCATTCTGTTAAATCAAAAACCACTTCTTCAAATATTGGATGGAACCGGAAAGGTGTCTGCCGACTTTGATTATGTTGATGATTTTGTAATTCGCAGACTTTCCAGCCAGACAACCGAAGTCGACATTACAGCTCCTCTGTTCCTGCTTGAAAGCGCCGATATGCTTTCTGATGAAGACACAGATCTTAAGGGCAGAATATTGCTGATACCCGCAAAGCTCAGCTGGCTTGCCGGCAAACCTGATTTCCCCACCGACCTGTCTGTCAAATGTAATGCCAGCGCAGTTATTTGTGAATTTGACCTGTCAAATAATGCACAAGGCTTGAAATATCTAAGAGTCACCCCATTTCAGGAATCCTGGCGGCAGCCGTATTATAATCCGTTCATTTTCACAGAAAGCAATACTTTTTCCAAGCTGGCTGAAGCTGAAAAGAAAGGTATGAAGGTGCGTTTTGAAAGCCAGGCCACCCCACTTTCCTATGTAGATGCTGCAAATGTTGTAGGCATTATTCCCGGTACCGATCCTGAATTTGAATATAGCTATATTATAATAGGCGCACATTTTGACCATGTCGGGGACAATATGGACGGCACCTACAATGCGGGAGCCCTGGACAATGCCTCCGGGCCTGCTGCGATGCTGGAAATCGCAAGGGTAATTCAAGAGAATCCGGTAGCGCCAAAGAGACCGATCGCATTTATAGGCTTCAACGGGGAATCCAGCGGCTTTCTGGGATCAAGGCATTTCACAGGCCATCCTCTTTTTTCATTAGGGAAAGCTGTCATGATAAATCTTGATATGGTCGGTGCTTCGGCAGATGTGAAGCTGATGCTGGCCAGAGCACTAGTCAGCGGCAAAGGCATGAACGCTCCGATGGATGACCTGTCTAAATATGCAGAGGAGCTTGGTATAGACTATTATACAAGCTTCACAGGCGGCAGTGATCATGTGAGCTTTGCAGATGTTGGTGTACCCTCAGTACTGATAATCCATCCGGATTACTCAAACGGTTATCACAGCCCCCATGACGATATGGAGGATATAAGCGGAGACAGGCTTGAAGAAGTGGTCAGACTGGTACTTTACTATATAGAAGAACATGCATACTAAATAAATACAATGCCAGGTACAAAGTATTACAACTTAGTACCTGGCATTTACATTTTACTCCATAATCAGAAGCTAGGCTTCCGAAACCACTATCCCTATAAGTCCCGGTCCCGTATGCACTACAAGTACAGGGCTTATCTGCGTGAATACTGCTTCTTTTATATTTTTAAGTCCCTTGACTTTTTTAAATAACTCCTGCGATTCCTCAAAGGCATCTCCATGGGCTACGGCTATATTAACCAGTGTTTCCTTCGCTTTTTCTTTTATTATTTCAAACAATTCTTCAATAGACCTGCTTCTGCCTCTGATCTTTTTATAGCTATAGTAAACACCATCTTCGTTTATAGATATAATTGGCTTAATATTCAGCAGCTCTCCTATTGTTCCTTCAACCTTGCCGATGCGCCCGCCCTTCTTCAGATATTCCAGTGTCTGTACCACATAATAAACCTTTGTTTTCTTAAGTACCTCTTTTATTCTGTTTACTGCCTTTTCAAAGTCATGTGCTTTCTCCAATTCCTTTGCGCCCTCTATTATGGCAAAACCGGCACCCATAGTAAGTGACTTTGAATCGATTATTTCAAAAGACAAACCCTCATAGCTATCTGCTATGTTTCTTATCATATTCATTGTTCCACTTATTCCACTGGATATAGTTACTACTATTACATGAGTATAACCCTCTTGCTTTAACTTATTGAAAAGCTCTGTCGTATCTTGAGGGGAAGGCAATGATGTTGTAGGTATTTCTTCTTTGAACCTTGAATATATTTCCTCAGGGGTAATATCAACTCTGTCTCTATATTCCCCATCGGTGTATATGACCCTAAGTGGTAAAATCCTAATATTGTATTTTTCTATGGTCTCTAATGTCAGATCGCTGGTAGAATCAGAAATAATGGCAATTTTAGCCATTTCATCACTCCTCATTTACTAATATATTATTATCGGACTATATGTTTCGCACTAAATTTGTCATTATATAGCATTTGAATTTAATTATACATTATATGTACTATCTTATCCACTAATTTTCAGAATATTTCATAAATCCGTGTAAATGAGTTTAGACTTTACTGCCTCCCGTCGATTTTGTTAATATATTCTTCCTGCTTTTTCCCGAAGCTTCCGCCAAAGACATGTACCACCAAACCTGTCATCAAAAGCAAAGCTCCTATTATCTGATGCAGCGAGAATGCTTCCCCCAGAAATAGAGCAGCACTGCTCATACCTACCACCGGAACCAGTAGAGCAAAAGGGGAAACCACAGCAGCAGGATAGCGTGAAAGCAGCTTTCCCCACAGACCATAGCCACCCAGAGTGGCAAAATAAGCCAGATATATTATACAGGCCACCGTAGTCCCTGTGACAGAATTCCATGCCTCCTGCCATGCTGCAGGACCTTCTATGAATAGGGACAAAAGTGCCAAAGGCAGGATAGCCACTGCACCTGCCCAGACTACCAGGGCTAACATGGAAAAAGGAGGAACCCCCTGAGTAGCACGGCGCATGATAACATTGCCGGCACCCCAGCTGGCAGCTCCAGTCAGGGTAAGCCAGAAGCCGATTGCCGTCATGCTGCTTCCTTGCTGGGTAGCTATGACAGCCATACCAACCGCGGCTATTATAAGACCGGCCAAGTGATTCCAATGCCACCGCTCCCCTATCAGCAGGACGGCAATCACCAATGTGAAGAATGCCTGTGACTGATGTATCAAAGAAGCCAGACCTGCAGGCATACCCAGCTTGATTCCCATAAAGAGAAAGGCAAACTGCCCTACGTTAATTGTCAATCCCAGAGCAATGAGCCACCGCCAGGCTACCGGCGGCCTGGGCAGAAAAAATATTGCCGGAAGGCAGACAACAGCAAAGCGGACAGCCGCCAGCAGCAGCGGCGGCATATTCCCCAATCCCACCTTAATGGCAGTAAAGTTTAATCCCCAAAGAACAACTACAGCTAATCCCATACCTATATCACGTCTGCTCAATTGCATAATCTCCTAACTATATGTTTCGCACTAAATCCATTACATAATAGTTCAATAGTGCGAAACGTTTTCATTGATGTTATAAATCGCGGCTATTCTATGTAATCTTCTTTGTGCGATTTATATATTAGAATATACTCCTTAATCATATGTTAATAATGTTATCAGATATTTACAAGCAATATATTTCGCAAAAGCCATTTTATTCACAGGATTATCATATAGAAGAAATATCTTTTGTGAATCGTATATGATTGTCGCACAATAATAACCAATGTGTTTGCCCCTTTAATTATGATAAAATATAGTAGCAAGCAAGGCTTGGGTTGGGTTGGTGAAAATGCAGTGAACTTAAAAGATAAAATTAAAAAACTCCCTTCTTGTCCAGGAGTATATCTTATGAAGGATTCTCTTGGCAGTGTAATTTATGTTGGGAAATCAAAAAATCTGAAAAGCAGGGTCGGATCATATTTTCAGGATTCAAAAGCACATCCGCCAAAGGTTGTAAAATTAGTCAAGAATCTGAAAGACTTCGACTATATACTTACTGATACGGAATTTGAAGCACTTATGCTGGAATGCAAATTGATAAAACAGATAAAACCTGTTTATAACAGATTATTGAAGAGTCCCAGGTCTTATTCTTATATAAAAATAAGAATAAACGGACCATATCCTGTTATTGAAATTTCTGAAGAATCTGATAGGAGTGATGGGAATCTGTATTTTGGGCCGTATACAAACAGGAATACCGTAGAAAGAGGCCTGCAAGGCATAAAAGAATGCTGCAGGATACTCTGCTCCGGCAGCCCTCAAAAAGCTTCACCCTGCTTGAATTATTCCTTGGGCTTGTGTATTGGCATGTGTTTGGATAGTACACCCGGAGAGCAGTACCTTGCTATACTTGATAAAATAGTAAAATTACTCAGTGGAACAAACAAAAGTATTATTGAAACAATGGAAAACAGTATGAATATGGCCTCAGAGAAGCTTGATTTTGAAAGTGCTGCCAAGTATAGGGATTACATAAGTGCAGTTAACTATCTGATCAGTAAGATTAAGGTTATAGAATATACAAAAGAGAATAAAAATATTGTTGTAATTGAGCCAATAAGCGATGACAGCATTAAAGCGTTCCTTATAAAGGGAAATAAAGTACTCTTTTGTGAAAAGTATACAATAAAGGATTATGGTTATGAAAAAATAAAGACTACTCTCAAAGCCAATATTTTAACTTACTTCAAGAATAAGGCCCTACGCAGCCCCCTGGAAATTGGAAGAGAAGAAATCGATGAAGCTCAGATAATCTACAGTTACTTAAACAGCAAATCCAGCAGCTGCAAGCATGCCATAATTTCAGAAAGGCGGCTGGATGCTTCAAACAATAGAAGGCTTGATAATGCAATTGATAAATTGCTTTATGTATAACAGGAGATCATTAAGATAAATGCCAGGTATCATAGTTCTTCGGTTATTCTGCACTCGAATCTCAATAACCGGTTAGCGTTGATACCTGGCAGCCATCTATTTGTCATGGGCAATAATAAATTCCTCAACCTCTTTAAAGGATGGTATTGAACATGCTGCTCCCAATCTGGATACGGCTATCGATGCCGCAGCAGATGAATATTTCAGTGAAGCCTTTATATCCATGGCTTTTGCCGCAGAAGCTATAAAATAGCCCGTAAAGGTATCTCCTGCAGCAGTTGTATCAACTACAACACTTTTATAGATCTTCTGATATTCACGCCTGTCTTTGTCGGCATATGTGGATCCACGCTCACCCAAGGTCAACATGATTTTCATTTCAGAGTACTTTTCCAGCAGAGAGTCCAGGATATGATCGGGATTACTCTCCCCTGTCAATTGCTCTCCCTCAACTTCATTTAACATAAGCGTATCAACGTAATTGATAGGATACTCCTGCAGCTTCCGGTTTGCAGGGGAAGGGTTGAAATATATCTTCATACCTTTTTTGTATGCCATTTCCATAATATACTTTATAGATGATATCTCATTCTGCAACAGCACTATATCTCCGGTGCTGAAATTCTCCAGCACTCTGTCAACAAACTCCTCTTCAATCTGTTGGTTGGTTCCGCCATATAACACAATGCTGTTTTGCCCGTTCATATCCACCTGTATTATTGCATGCCCGCTTGACCCTGTAAGTATCTCAATATAATCCGTATTCACACCGTTGCTGTCAAGCACCCCCTTAAGCATAGAACTATCGGCTTTTCCGACAGCACCTGCATGAAAGGTCTTTGCTCCGGCCTTGGCAAGAGCTATGGATTGGTTTAGCCCTTTTCCCCCAGTTGTAATTGTAAGCTTATTGGAGGAAATAGTTTCGCCTGGTAATACCAGGTGTTCTACCCCATATAC
Source organism: Clostridia bacterium BRH_c25 (assembly GCA_001515955.1). The sequence goes on from LOES01000172.1 coordinate 26,858, forward strand.
ATAGTCCACATTCAGGGAACCAAAATTCAATATTTTCATTGAAATCACTCCAATTTTAGATCAATTCAGCAAGCTGCTCACCAATCTTAATCAAGTCAATGCCCTTGGTAAAAGTAAGACAAGTACCCGATGGGAAGCGTGTCTTCTCCACCCAGTGGGCAGGGATTGCATCCACACCGTATTTTGCACCTAATATAGCACCGGCAACGGCTCCTATGGTATCTGCGTCCCGGGCAAAGTTACCGGCTACAATTACGCCCTTCTTGAATTCACTGTTTGCCAGCTTCAGACATGCGAAGGCAGATGGGATTGCCTCTGCAGTAGTTGCCCAGGTACTTGCCCTCAGTGTATCATGGAGCGGCATCCATGCATCAATTATTGAGCCCTTTGCCTTCTCCACAATATCAAAGGCTGTGTTCATTGATGCATACAACCATGAATCCTTCGGAATAACCTTCATGGCGGCAGCAATTATTTCGTTCATAGTACCGTCTGCCATAGCAATGGCCACTGCAGCAGCAACAGCCTGCGCTCCCCATATACCCTCTGCATAATGACTGATGGAAGCATCTATCTCCGCCATTGCAGCAGCACGCTCAGGATCACCGGCACAGATGACGCCCACAGGAGCGATACGCATTGCAGAGCCGTCGCTCATGTGGAAGGTACTGAACTTTCCGGATTCCGGCGGGCGGATTCCTCGTCGGAGATTGTTGGCGGCAGAGACTTCGCTTGCTCCTCCGCGCTTAAACTCATCCTGCACCACAACATCCTCAAACCAAGCTTTTACAACATCCTCTGTCGTCAGCCTGCCTTTGCAGCTTATCAGAGTTTTTGCCGTAAGTAATGCAAATTCTGTATCATCAGTGCTCCAAGAGGCACCACTGTTGAAATCGGTAGTAATACCGTAGTTTTCTCTGTTACTCTGCATTCTTGAGGCATCACCAAAGGAATCCCCAATGGCAAGGCCGCAAATGCATCCGACTGCCTTGCTCCTGGCAAGGTTTTTGTTTTCTCTTAATTCACCTGTTGTTATCATGTTTTTCCTCCTTGAACTAAAGTTCTTCTATTGATAAATTGCCGAAACCGCTTCTACCAAGCTCATACATGGCATAACCCGCCATCCCATAGTCATGGGTATTGTCATGCACCTGCAGCAGCTGCCTGCCGTCTGCAAAGAGAGTCAGCATATCACCTTGCACTACTAATTTTACGGAATATTCTCTTTCATATTCCCAATCAAAGGGGCAAACCGCCAATTTCTTCATACCGTTATTATTGCAGAGTATGGCAACACCATCAGAAGTAAACCCAGCATAATAGCCTCGCAGTGCGCCTTGTACCCTTGCGGAAACCAGATGGCTTTTACCTGTGTGAGGTGTTATTTTTCCGGTAACTTTCACATCCCTCATAAAGTAATTACCTGTCATTGCTTCTGCATGATCAAGGCACATCGCTTCCATCACGCCCTGTTCTATCTCCCACGCACCGTGGTTGTGGGAAAAGGGAGTAATAGACGCAAACTCTTTCTTCTGCTTTGAAATATCTATTATGTAGCTTGCCTTTCCGGTGATGGAGAAATCATCTATATATAAGCAGCCAAAATCCTTGTTCTTCGCAGGAGAATTGGCCTCAAAAATCAGCCCTACCTCATCTGTCATTGCACCGTCCAGCTCCGGAATGGTAAAGGTTATATTATTCCAGCCGGCTTCTTTTATGACCATTCCCCCCAGCAGAATATCCTGCTTGCTTGAGGAATTGCGCACATATGGGTTCAAAATGATGCTTTCGCCGCTGTAGCGGTCGGCATAGACCATCATGGAAACAGTCTGCCCCGGATAAGCCGTTGGAGAAAATACAGGCATATACCGCTCATCGTCGAAGTCCTCCCGCCGGTAGAAGGGCTTATAATAAATCTTGCATTTCTGCCCTCTGGACATACGGTCAAAAAGTATTTCTGCCGACCCGGTACCGCTGTATGCCCTCTCTGTTGAATGCCGTAATGAACAACCTATTTGATTGGAAAGCCTCAGATTGTGAGTGGAGCCGGGAAGTTCAAAGTCAAAGTGGATTTCCCCCGCCTTCACGCTTTCTGCAAGGCTCCCGGGTGCGGCTTCCCCTGCCAACCGGTAACCCAATAGAGCAAGCTCTTTTGTATAGGTAGGGATATCCAGAATATTAAGATAGCCGGATATCCCGGAAAGTACTACGCTGTCATTGATTGGGCCGCGATAATGAGGTGCAATTCCCTCAAGACCACATGCGACACCCATTATAGTGCCTACATTTCCCGCATTGCAGTCGGTATCCCAGCCGCACATCGTTGCAATCTCAATGCTGCGGTTGAAGTCTTTGCCGTACAGCATGGAAAGCACACACACACCGGCATTGGGAATTATATGGCATACTCCGGTATATTTATCATAGCCCCAATTGTCCTGCAAATATTTGAGGCAAAGACGGAAGTCCCCGGGATTT
>LOES01000173.1 GCA_001515955.1 Clostridia bacterium BRH_c25
CATCTTCGACATTTTCCAGTTCATAATGCCAGCCCTCCTGCTTCAGTATCTCAGGATATTTGTATATGTTGGGATAAAATACCGAGTCCAGATATACGTCCATCAGATTCTCGAAATCCTTGTCATTTCTGCTGGCTACCGGATACATGGTCTTATCTCCGAAGGTAAAAGCATTTAGAAAGGTATTCAATGAGCCCTTCACAAGCTCTACGAAGGGTTCTTTCGTCGGAAACTTCCTGGAGCCGCAAAGCACTGAATGCTCTAATATATGAGGCAGCCCTGCGCTGTCCTTGGGAGGTGTCCTGAAGGTAATAGAGAACACCTTGTTGTCCTCTTCATTCTCCATGTAAAAGAGTCTGGCTCCACTTTTCTCATGCTGAAAAAGCCACACTGTGGAGTTCGTCTCTTTGACATTCTTTTCTTCAATCAAACGGAAACCGTGATATTTGTCGCCTATTTTAAATTGCATTCCTTACAACCCTCCAAATGAAATATATTACAAGACAATTATAATATATATTTGCCATATTTTACAAATTATTTATCCTACCTTACATACAAATGGGTCCTGCGTGCCCAGGAGGTTCTTCTCCACCAGTGCTTGAGCCATGGTATCACATAGTAATCCAGGCCGAAGGCTCTGCCTGCCCCTCCGAACATAGCAATGCCAACGAATATATGCCATAATATTTCAGTGCCCGCCATGGCTGACAGTATAAAGTTGAAGCAAAGAAATATAGATCCCAAAGAAGCAAGTATAGTGAACAAGCCCGCTATAAGCGCGAGCCCTATAGCTACCTCAATGAGCACAACCGAAAGCTGGAACAGATAAGCATTGGGCTCAATAAAGGTCCTGGTGAACCATTGATATATCTGCGGCGGCTGCTTCAATATAGGCTCCGGCCAATACTGGGTAACCTGAGTTGCATTAGTTACGGCATCGGTAGACTCCAGTGGCACATCCCCAGGCTTGGGCATTGTCACAATGAAGTTCTTACCCGGGTCAAGCCAGCCTTCATTTACCTTCTTAACTCCTTCAATAAGCCATATGACGCCAAGATATACCCTGAGTATAGCCAGCCAGAATGTAGGAGCCTTGGCGGACAAATGCCCTCCCAGGATAGATCTGCGCTCCTTCACATGCATGAACTCATGCATGATATAAGCCCATATTCTGGCAAAGCCTCCCACTCCGTATTGATAGTGGATATTTACCATATGCTTCAGTGCCATAGCCATGAATCCGGACATGGAGGTTCCTCCTATGTCGGCTACTGCGTAGCGGCCGCCTATGGATACCATAAACCCGTGATAGTTGGATTTGAAGGCTTTCTTCTCACTTTTACCTATGTCTGCAAGTATGTTATGTACTGCTGTCTCTGCTGTCTGCAATGCAGCTTCAACAATCTGGGGTATGGGTTTCTTCCCCCCTTTGCCGTCTGGCTCCTCGTAGAATGCATTGTCACCAACAGCAAATACATTGGGGTACTCTACCGACTGCATGTATTCATCGACCTGTATTCTGCCCCTGCCTCCATGAGTAAGCTCTGTTTTGGCAGCAAAATCGCTTCCCTGCACACCACAGGTCCAGATAAGTGTACTTGTGGGTATCTCTCTTCCATTTTTCAATACTATGGATTCTTTTTTCACCTCTGTAATGGGGGCATCTGTCATAATTTCGACACCATGTTTATTTAAATATCTCTCCGACTTTTTTATGAGTCCTTCATTCAGTATTGGAAGTATGCTGCACATAGCCTCTACAACTATCAGACTCACCTCCCGGCTGTCAACTTCATAATCCCTGCACAGCTGTCTCTTCCACTCCAGAAGTTCACCCATTGTCTCTATCCCTGTGAAGCCTGCACCTGCTACTACAAAAGTAAGCATAGCCCTTCTTTTATTATGGTCCTTTTCTGCTCTGGACTTGTCAAACATATCCTTCACATGCTCTCTGATCCTTATAGCATCCTCAAAGGACCATAGAGAGAAGCCATTTTCCTTTACTCCGGGAATTCCGAAAAAGGCAGGCTCCGCTCCGGTGCCTATTATCAGGTAGTCATATTCATAACCTTCAGAATCAGCCTGCAGCTTCTGTCCTTTAAAATCTATTGCTTTAATTTCCTCTGTAACTACCTGGACTCCTGATGCGCTGAATATCTCCCTCAGGTCTATCTGTACCGATTCGGCATCCACTCTGTTTCCTGCCACTTCATGCAGCTCTGTCATCAATGTGTGATACGGCTTTTTATCCACCAGCAGCACATTTATATTTTTCCCTTTTCTCGCTGCCCTGCCTAAAAGCTTCGCAGCATGCACACCACCGTACCCTGCGCCAAGTATTGCTACCTTCTTTGTAGATTTTCCCATATTATCAGATTTCACTTCCTCTAATATTCAAATATGATAAATGCAACTATAAGGAGTATTCCACAAATGTCTTTCCAATATGAATTCAGTCAAAAAATGAAGATAGGACATATCAAATATGTCCTATCGCTTCATGCTTTGTATCCCATAGATAATAATAAAGCGGTGTTAACTCTGTAAAACCTGTTTTGATTTCTTATACGTTTTTTCTTTATAAGTTAATAATCCAATTAGCTTTTGTCAATTGTAAGCATTTTTATCGATATAGTACAGTACCAGCTTCACTACCTCTTCAAGCCTCACTTTGTCAACATCTTCCGATGTATCTTCGGGACTATGGTAGCCATTATTGAAATCTTCATTTATCAACATAACTGAATTGAGCCCTCTGTACGCAAAGCTCTCATGGTCGCTTCCATACCCTATTTCTTTTACAGCATCTATTCCAAGCTTCTTGCATAAACCATGCATAAGATTACGTAAGTTCAGATCACGCCCTCCAACCCCTTTAATCATTAAGGGCAGCTTTTCGCTGGAACCCACCATATCCATACATATCATAACCGAATTATCTATAGGATAAATCGGATGCTCTGCATAATACTCCGAGCCTAGAAGGCCCCCTTCTTCTCCATTAAAAGCTATGAACAATACCGGTTTGCTTGGAGCAGTTTTGTTCTCCTTCAATACCCTTGCGATTTCCAGCATGGCAGCTACTCCGGAAGCATTATCAAGTCCTCCCGGGTTGAAGCTTCCATCCATGTTCTGCCCTACATGATCAAAATGTGCTCCTATAATAATATACTGATCCTTGAGCTTTTCATCTGTTCCAGGCAGCAAGCCTACCACATTGGGTACCTTTTTATTGTCCTCTCTCATGAAGCTGCAGTGAAAGCTTGCCTTCCGGCCTTTTCCATAAGCTGAAACAAGCTCTGCAAAAGTATCGTTATCAACATCTATGAAAGGATAGTGCTCCCCCTCAAGCCATGATCCGAGCATTGGAGTTACAGCAAGTGCATCACGTCCTCCCAGCGCTCCTGCAGCCCCGCTGCTGTTCAACAATTCTAAAATTTCATTCAATGTTCTATTAAATCTGAGTTCCCATGAGATCAGAAGCAGTTTTCCTCTTATCTCCTGATTTTCAGCATTAATCTCTTTCAAATCCTCTATCAGGTATAGGGGAGCATCTATATTAATATCATAAGTTTTACTTGACAGCGATCTAATAACAAAGTTATCTACATATTTGAATTCCTTCGATGTCTTATCCCCATCACTGCTAATTGAAAGCTTGGGTAGATCCTTCAGAGTGATTACTGTCTGAGGATACCGCTGCATGTAATTATCCAGACCTTCAGGGTTTATGAGATCTATTTTCTTAAATAGCCCGGCAATATACAGAGCTGCAGCTTCATTGCCTTTTGTTCCTGCCATGCGTCCTGCATACTTCTCGGAGGAAAGCTCTTGAACTATTCCAATAAGGCTCTCCTCATCGATAAGCTTCTCATCTGCATTTGCGATAACAGACCTCTTTGCTGATACATCTGAGTAAGATGAGCAACCGGATAAGGTAGAAGTAATGAATAAAATACAAATGAGAAGACTAAACACTCTTTTGCTTTTAATCAACATGATTCACCCCACCTAAACAAATTTATATTTTTTACATATAATGATAATACTACTAAATTATTATATTTTTTCATGAATTGTTTGAATTTTCCGTGAAATATTTATGAAAAAAAAGAAACAAACAATTCAATATGCAAACTGCTTGTTTCTTGTAACTATTTAAATGCTACATTAATAATATTATCTCTTGCTCCCCAAAAAGAAAAGCGCTACTACCCCCGGACCTGCATGGGAGCCTATAACCGGTCCTACATTATTTATTATTATGTCCTTTACCTTATACTCTTTAAGAATCATTTCCTTCAGGTATTCCGCATCTTCTATACAGTCCCCGTGACTTATGGCAATCACCTGTTCCTCAGGGGACTCAATATTCTCCTGAAGCATTCCCAAAAGTGTTTTTATTGATTTTTTCCTTCCCTTAACCTTGGATACCGGTATCAGTTTCCCCTCATTATCAACCTGAAGAATAGGCTTAATGTCAAGAAGCGTACCAACAAGAGCAGCTGTCCCGGATAGCCTTCCTCCCCTTTTCAGGTGTCCCAGGTCATCTACAGTAAACCAATGATTCATTCTAAGCTTGTTTGTTTCAATCCAGCTTACCACCTCGTCCTTGGAAGCTCCTGCTTTGAGCATTTCATTCGCATGATATGCCAAGAGCCCTTCTCCCAAAGATGCGCTCCTACTGTCAATGACTGTAATGTCAGCATTCTCAATCTCTTCACAGACCATATCCTTTGCAAGCAATGCGCTGTTAAGGCTTCCACTTAAAGCGGAGGAAAATCCCAGATATATAATCGGTTTCCCCTCTGCTGCATACTTTTTGAAGACTTCTGTATAGACGTATACATTAACCTGCGAGGTAGAAGGCATTTCACCATTTCTCACTGCAGTATAAAATTCTTCGTAACTGAGAGTTTTACCAAAGTCATCCTTGTACTCCTGCCCCCTGAAGTTGCATACCAAACTCACAAAAGGTATTTCATTCTCCTCTACGTAACTGCGTGGAAGGTCCGTGCAGCAATCAATCAAAAGCACAGTATCCATAATGCTTCTCCACCTTTCTGCATATTATAATACTATAGTAACCATTTTCCAGGAATAAATCAATGTGAAAAAACAACAAACTACCCGATTGAATACAGGTAGCCGGTAAAGCCCTTTGAAAATTTTGGGGGTATGTGCCGGGAGTGAGCAGTCCCGGCACCGATGATGTTTTAGGTTTTTCTTTATAAAAAATGCTCATAATTACTCGTACAAAAGTCCACCTGACAGCTCCTTCAATGCTGCATAATCCAGCACTGAAATATTGCCGTTCTTTTTGTCCACTATCCCTTTATCCGCCAGCTCTCTTATGACCCTGTTCAGGTGCCTGTAGCTGGTGCCTAGAAGCGTCGCCATCTCTGTCATGCTTGTGGTCTTGATCTCATTTATATCCTTTGAGTTGGCTTCCTCGCTTGAGATGGATATTATATAGCTGGCAAACCTCTTTTCAAGGGAATAAAGAAGATTTATCGAGGTACTGTTGGATATTGTATATAGCTTATATCCCAGACTTCTTATTACAAAGCTGAGAAAAACAGGATCATCTGCTGCATGCTTGCGTATGTCATCCACCTTTATCCCAATAAGGTGAGACTCATTCAGAGAGTCAACATTGCATTTTATTTTGTAGCCTGACATAAACTCAACGTCGCCTAGTAGACTCAAAGGCTTGTTGAATCTGAGAAGAAGTGATTTGCCATTTTCCATCAAGGTATATACCTTGAGCTTGCCCTTTACATTGATATAAAAGTAATCCAGCTCATCTCCGGTATTGCATATGCATTCTCCCCTCTCGAAGCTCATAAGGCTCATAAATGGCCTCATATCCTTCTGAAACAGCGAGTCCAGAGCGAACTCCCTGATATAAACCTCGAGGAGATTCCTGTCATTGATCCTTTTCATGTGCTTTCCCCCATTTTTATAATATAGTAAAATAGTATCACATAAAAAGGACATATGTCCTATTTTTAAAAAATTTTTATCATATTTCCAAGACTTCACCTTCCGCATACTCTTTTTGAAACTGCTGCCGTGCTCTATGGATCAAGGTTTTAACCGTAGCTTCGTTCAGTTTCAGTAGAGAGGCAATCTCCCTGTAGGATAAATTCTTATAATCTCTCAGAAGAAGTGCCCTCTGGTATTTCCTGCTGATTCTCAAGAGGGCCTCCTTTATTTTATCTTGCTTTTCTCTGTTCAGAAAATGATATTCAGGGCTATTGCCCTCAGTATCATAGTAATTGATATTGTCGATCAGTTCGAAGCTGACTCTATTCTTTCTGAGATAATCCACACAGGTATTGTGAGCTATCCTATAAATCCAGGGCGAGAGCTTTTTCTCTTCATCTGCATCCTTTAACCCGGCGAGAACCTTAATCAGTGTTTCCTGGGTCAGATCGTCCGCCAGAGCCTTATCGTTTACCAGCTTGTTTATGTAGTAATATACCGGCTTATAATAACTGATATAAATCACATCAAAAGCATCTGTATCACCATTTTTAAAATGCCTGACTAATTCTGTCTCGTGCATTACTTAATCACCTCCATCATCCTTTAAAGCTTACTCATATCTCAATGCTTCGATAGGGTCCAGCTTTGCAGCTTTTTGCGCCGGGTAGAGGCCAAAGAAAATACCTACTGCCGACGAGAAGCCAAAAGCGGCTAAAATCACCAAGGGTGAAACTCCGAGAGGTACATTTATGAAATTTCCTATCACCAGTCCCAGAGTGACCCCCAAGGTCATTCCTATAATGCCCCCTATCAGGCAGATAATCAGGGATTCCGTCAGAAACTGTAGCATGATATCTCTATTTCGCGCGCCTAGAGCTTTTCGGGTTCCGATTTCTCTTGTTCTTTCAGTTACCGATACCAGCATGATATTCATAACACCGATGCCCCCAACAATAAGAGATATTCCCGCAATTGCCCCGATAACCATTGTAAAGATATCCAGTACACTGTTGATCGTATCCATTTGTGTGAAGCCTTCAGATGCAGCATATACACCTTCATTACGATGACTTTTCTCCAGGAGTCTTATCATTTTATCCGCAGTATCCTTGGAGTGAGACATATCTGCAAGCGAAACACCCATCTCACTGATTTCATAATTCGCCAGCACTTTCTCCCTGATTGTAATGGGAACAAAGGTGTTTCCGGGCATATTATCACCGAACATGGCTGCCATACCACCGCTAATGTTCTTGCTTACCCCGATTACCGTAACATACATATCTTTTGTCTGGTTGCTGATTTTCACCCTTTTTCCGATGGCATTTGTGGTTCCGAATATCTTCTTGGCAGAAATCTCATCGATGACAGCTACATTTTTGGCATTCTGTACATCACGCTCGTCAATGAATCTGCCTTCCAGCAGCTCAATATGCATAAGCCCCGCAAAATATTCGTTAACTGCCATGACCATCGTGAATTTGGACTCCTTTTCACTCTTCATATAGCCCCGGCCTTCAGCATAAGGTGCCACCCATTCCACTCCGGGTATTTTCTCCTTTATCAATTCCGCATCCTTTAATGTAAAATAGTCCCGGGCTTCTACACTTGTATCCATGGCCTTGACCTGTACATTGACAATATTTGTCCCTATATCCTGGAACTGTCCTGTGATGGCCTCCTTGCCGCCCTGGCCAATGGAGACAATGGTAATAACAGACGAAATGCCTATAATTATGCCAAGCATGGTGAGGAAGGAGCGCATCTTGTTTGCCCTGACACTTTGGAGGGCGGACTTGAAGCTTTCCATCAGATTCATGCGCTTATTCCTCCTTTTCTTGTAATACGCCCCTCTACAGGCCTGTCTGATATAATTGCTCCATCCCGGAATACCACTGCCCTCTTGGTATGCATCGCTATGTCCTGTTCATGGGTAACCATAATAATGGTTACGCCTTCATCATTCAATGACTCAAATATGTCCATGATTTCTTCACTGGACTTGGTATCCAGGTTCCCTGTGGGTTCATCTGCAAGAAGGATTGCCGGATTATTGACCAGCGCTCTGGCAATAGCTACCCTTTGCTTCTGCCCTCCCGACAGCTCATTTGGCTTATGATGCATCCTTTCCCCAAGCCCCACCCTCTCCAGAGCGGATTTTGCCCGCTTAATCCGTTCATTGTAAGGCTGCCCTGCATAAATCATCGGAAGCTCTACGTTCCCCAAGGCCGACAGCCTTGGCAGCAGGTTGAAGGACTGAAACACAAACCCGATTTTCTTGTTGCGTATCGCCGCCAAGCTATCACCGCTTAAAACAGATACATCTTCTCCGGCCAGTATATACCTCCCCTCTGTCAGGCGGTCCAGGCAGCCTAAAATATTCATCAGCGTCGATTTTCCCGAACCCGATGCCCCCATGACTGCGACATATTCCTTTTCCTCTATCTTCAGACTTACACTGTTCAGGGCTTCCACCTGTATTTTCCCCGTATCATAGACCTTCTTCAGATTCTCTATACTTATAATCATTTTGTTACCTCCGCTACTTTTACCGTATCACCGTCTTTCAACCCTTCGGCCGGATTCTTAATATACCGATCTCCTTCCTTGAGGCCTTCCAGAATCTGCATTTCGAAATCAGTCTCAATACCTGTTCTGACATACTTTTTTACTGTTTTTCCGTTTTCTACCGTGAAAACATATTGCTTCCCGTCTTCTTCCTGCTGCAGTGCTTCGAAATTTACTGCCAGGGTATTGAGGCTTTCTTTTAGCGTTATATCAATATCAGCTTCATAGCCTACCTTGATCTTCTCATCAGGATTATCCAGGGTTATTTCTATCTCAACCTTGACGTCCTTGTTGGTTCCCTCCAGCTTGATAACTGCTGCCTCATCTATCTTTGATACCGTTCCGGTATATAACTTATCCAGGCCCTTAACCTTTATGTTTGCCTTCTGGCCTGTGCTGATGCTGACAGCATCATATTGGCTTACTTCTACCGAAACCTTGTATAAAGACAGGTCATAGATAGCAATGATGTTGTTATCCTGTGCAGGATACTGGTTCTCCTTGGCATCCAGCTTAACGATTTTTCCGTCGATATTCGATTTTTTCGTGTTCTGGTTGATTTTTTCCTGTGTATTTGCTATATCTGCCTTGGCTGCTTCTATCTGATTCCTCTGGTCTGCGATCTGGTCATCCAGATTGGTGCCAAAATCGGCCAGTGAAGCCTGTGCGTTACTTAGCTGGATTTGTGAAAGCTCCACCTGGTTTTGCAGATCATTCATTTTTTTCTCTGAGCTATCGTATTCTTCTTTTGAAATTGCTCCGGCGTTATAGAGAGTTTGGTTCTGTTCAAACTTCTTTTTTGCTTCATCATAGTTGGCTGTAGCATTTGACAGGTTAATGCCGGCCTGTTTTACGGAATTCTCCAAAGCTTTCTTGTCACTCTTGCTGTCTTTCTTCAAGAGACGGTCGAGATTCCTTTCCGCCAAGTCCAGATTTATCTTATACTTGCTAAGTTGATATTCAAGATCGGTAGTGTCAACAGACAGAATAATATCGTTCTTCTTGACCTCTTGTCCTTCACTCATATATACTCCTTTAACTTTTTGCTGAGTGGAGAGAACGATTTCTTCTTTATCCCTGGCCTCTATATTTCCAGTTACAGATATTGACTGTGACAGGTCCTGAGCTTGCAGCAGACTTGCTTCCACCGTTTTCACCGAATTCATCCCGGCTGCGAAAGTCCATATTGCCCCCAAGGCTGCAGCCAAAACCAGTACAATGGCAATGATAAGTATACGCCTTTTATTTTTCATAGTTTATCTCCTTTTTTTTCAGCTTTTTGCTTCAACATGCTTAAGTATAGAGGCTTCCAATTTAAGTTAAATGAAAAAAGGATTAACCTTCCATTAAAAATTCCTGCTCAATTTTAATCATATTTTAAAGTTTTTCTGTCTCAGAAGCGTTATGATTAAACCAAAGGCCAAAAATGCTATAATGCTGAATAACAGATATTAAGCCAGGGGGATGGAGTTATGGCAAGAATTCTTATTATTGAAGATGAAGCAGAAATATTGAGCTTTTTAAAGCTGGAGCTTTCCTATGAAGGATATGAAGTGGATACAGCCTCGGATGGAAAGGCGGGCTTAGAGAAGATTGAGACTGGAAGCTATGATATTGTACTTCTTGATATCATGCTTCCATGGTTAAACGGTATAGAAGTGTGCAGAAGAGCGCGAAAATTTTCAAATGTGCCGATTATTATGCTTACAGCCAGGGACCAGTTAATCGACAAGGTAACAGGCCTTGATACAGGCGCAGACGATTACCTTACCAAGCCCTTTGCCATTGAAGAGCTGCTGGCCCGGATGCGCAGTACCTTGAGAAGAAATTTGGCATCTGAAGAGAAAAAAAGCATCATCACTTTCAAAAATATTGCATTAAATCAAGCCTCCTGCGAGGTTAAAGCAGCTGACGAGATAGTCGATTTAACAAAAAAAGAATATCAACTGCTTGAATATCTTATGCAAAACAAAAATCACGTAATGACGAGAGAACAGATATTGAATGCAATATGGGGCTATGATTATTTCGGTGACACAAATGTTGTCGATGTATATGTAAGATTTCTGAGGGCAAAGCTTGACGACAGCTTTAATGAAAAATATATTACAACAGTAAGAGGTACGGGTTATATCATGAAAGAAAGCCCGCAGAAAGGTGGCAGTAATGTTAACTAAGCGCAGGAGGTTGTCAATTTCCAGAAGGTTGACACTGACCTATTCATTGATACTCTTCAGCATTTTGTTTGTTTTTACGATATTAACCTTTTTCGGCACAGGTTACTATATAATGGAACTCAACTTATTCGAGCTTGAGACATGCGCCGGTATCATATCAGACTATATCAGCAATGCGCCAAGGGTCGACCAGGTATCCTTCAAAGATATGAACCTGAGCTACAGTGTTTTATACAGCATTTTTGACAAGGACAGGAAGCTCATCTATTCCAATATGCCTGACATACCCTTTCTGGAAATCACCCGGGCAGGCAACCGGAAGCTTATGGGGGATGTGGGTGTCAAGCGGAGGCAAGGCATCATTTATATCAATAAGCAAGTGAATATCAAGGGTACCACCTATTATATCCAGACAGCAAAAGGTTTTGCAGATATCGCCCAAAGCACATATGTACTTCCCAGGATACTATTGGTTACTACAGTTTTGGGAACCTTGGTATCCTATATATCCGGATCAATTTTAAGCAAACGGCTCTTAAAGCCCATATATGATATATCCAAGACAGCCAAAGAGATCACTTCAAAAAGCCTGGATAAAAGAATTCCTGTTGACGGCCCGGATGATGAGCTGAAAGATCTTGCCGATACCTTCAATACCATGATAGGAAGACTGGAAACAGAATTTGGAAAGCAGATAAGGTTTGTATCCGATGTATCCCATGAACTCCGTACCCCCTTATCCATCATGCACGGACATGTAAATATGCTGAGCCGTTGGGGGAAGGACGATCCGCAAGTACTGGAAAAATCTCTTGCAACATTAAAGGCCGAAACAGAAAACATGAATAAGCTTATAGAAAATATGCTTTATCTGGCAAAGGGTGACAACAATGCACTCATCCTCCAGAAAGAAGACTTCTCCCTATGCCTGCTATTAAGAGAAATAACTGAAGAAACTCATTTGACACACAATCAATATTCAATCTCATACCAATGTGAAGATAACCTGGTGATAAATGCAGACTATAATGCATTGAAACAGCTTCTGAGAATCCTTATAGATAACAGCATCAAATTCAGCAAACCCCCTGGAGAAATATCCATACTAGTGAGAAAAGAAGCAGGGGCAGCTGTCATAACAGTTTCAGACAAAGGTATGGGCATACCTCGTGAATCCCTGCCTTATGTATTTGATAGATTCTACAGAGTCGATGAATCAAGAAACAAAGCTACCGGCGGAGCCGGACTGGGGCTCCCGATAGCAAAACAAATTGCTCAGAGCCATGGTGGGACTCTTTCTGCTGAAAGCGAAGAAGGAAAGGGGACTAAAATGATAATATCTATTCCCCGGGATAAAGAAGAAATGCACGGCACCTCTTAGGCCGTGCATTTCTTCTTTTATGCTTCCAGGGCTTCTTCTGCCTCTTCCACTTTTATATTGGTCCTGTTCTCATATTTTTCAAGACCGAACATGAAGACTGCGGTTATCGCAGTGAGTCCTCCCACCATGAGCCATGCGCTCTCTATACTTGAGTAATTGAGTATCTTGCCCATCATCATTGGACCTATTGCATAGCCCATACCCATTATAGTAGGTATGATCGCACTCATCCTGCCTCTGTGAGATGCCGGAGTATGGTTCACTATAAATGGCATAACGCTTATAGAAAGCAATATCTCTCCCAAAGTAAATATGAAAACCGAGAGGAAAAAGTATGACAGCGAGTTAAGTACTCCAAGCATTCCAAAGCCTATGGCATACAGTAGTATCCCATAAACCATCTTCCTCATTCCCTTCATCTTTTCAGTCACTTTCGTGAGAATCGGTGTAAACAATATGACCACCAAACCGTTCAAGCTAGCCATCCACCCAAAATACTGCGCGCCCAAGGAGCCAAAATTCTGCATGGAATGTATGGGCATCAGGAAGTTCCACTGTGAATAGGCAAAATGATACCCGAAGGCAATAATTGCAAAGTAAATTAGTATAGGCCTTCTAAACAATACTGATACTATTGAACCTTCTTCTCTTCTTTCAAGCCTCCTGCTTGCATCTGATATATCTTCCGTGGTCTTGCCTATGGTCTCCTTGACAAAAAAGAATATGAGACTGATTGACAATAACGCAGTAGCAGCATCTCCTATGAATATAAGGGGAAGGTATTTCCTGTAGAGGAATCCTCCCAGCATGGGACCAACCGCAAAGCCTATGTTCCAGCCAAGATAGCTCAATGCATATGCACCCTCTCTATTCTCGGGAGTGGTAAGGTCAGCTATCAAGGAATCATGTGCAGGCCCGGCAACACTCATACATGCACTTGCAGCCAGAATCAAATATATAAGCGACATTGACGGTTCCA
>LOES01000174.1 GCA_001515955.1 Clostridia bacterium BRH_c25
AGACAACAATGATTATTCACTCCATGCCTTTTTTAGCGTCACCTTTGGAAAAGAACTGGTTGCTGATGTGAAAGCCATGCTGAAAAGGCTGTTTGACGAAAATAATATGCTGAAAGCCAACGATGTGGATTATTTCAGCACTTTTATCCATATGCTTCTGGCAATTGAGAGAACCGGTCGCGGAATGACCATTGATCTTCCGGACTATATCGTAAAAGATATTTTGGCATTAAATGAGTTTTCAATTATAAAGGATATAGAAAGAATACTAAATGAGAATGAAATCAAGCTTCCTGATAATGAGCTTGCATATCTTGCGATTCATTTGACGGGAGATAACAGTATATATAAGGATGACAAGGTGCCAAGGGAGCTTGGCTTTGATCTTGACGACTCCATCCGTGAGATCATCCATATGACGAGCAAGAAGCTGAGTGTTGGAATAGAATGCGACAATCAGCTTATGGCCGGTCTTAAGCAGCATATAAATCCTGCGCTCTACAGACTGACAATGGGTTTGGAGGTTAGAAATCCGGTAATCCATGAGATAAAAGAATATTACAGGGATTTGTTTGATGCTGTGGATTATGCCTGCAGGCATGTTTTTTCAAAATATAACCTGATTATTCCGGCTAATGAGGTAGGCTATGTAACCATGCATATCGGTGCGGCAATAGAAAGACAACGGGGTATTGAGAGCAGGCTGAGGGTATTGATAATATGCCCTAACGGAATAAGCACGGCAAAAATACTGCTGGGCAAGCTTAAGAGCAGATTCCCGGAAATAGCTGTGACAGATGTGTGCTCTTTGCGGGAAATGGATGAAAGGTTAAATGATGATTATGACATTGTTTTATCTACGGTTGAGATTAAAAAGAAGCCGGTCAGTGATATAATTGTCATATCACCATTTCTGCCAAACAGGGATATTGACAGGGTAAGTGCTTTGATCAAAAGCAAGACAAGAGAAGGCAGCGATTTGAATAATACTGCACCTGTGAATTTTGGAGATGAAAGATTGGAAACAGAAGCGGACTTCAGTTCAGCGGATAATATGCTGAAGAACTTCAAGCTGAAGAGCATTTCCTCCGACAGCATTGAAAGTACAATAAAGGAGATTGTGCATGAGCTTTTTGAATCTAATTTAATAGTAGAAAGAGGGACGGTAGAGAATCAGATAAAAATCAGGGAAGAAAAGGGCAGCGTTGTAATTCCGGATAGCCATGTGGCTTTAGTTCATATACGGACGGAAGAAATTGATGTGCCATTTGTGGGAGTATTCAGGTTGGAGCATTTTATCGAAATGAAAAGTGCCGGCTTTTCCGTGGAAAATGTGGATACCATACTGGTTATGCTTGCAAGAAAGAATGAAAGTGATTATATTCTGGAGCTGCTGGGAAGGGTCAGTGCAGCCCTTGTAGAAGAGAAAAGCTTTATTAATATTTTGAGATTTGGAGATATAAAAGACATACGCAATGAGCTAATTGAAATAATCAACAGGGAGGAAAGCTGATGAACAGTCTTATATTGAATGAGAAAAATATACTGCTGAACATAATATCAGAGGGCAAGTATGATGCCATTGAAAGAGCGGGCAGGCTCTTGTCGGACAATGGATATGTGGAAACAGACTATATAGAGGGCATGAAAAAAAGGGAAACCGATATTACTACATTCATAGGGAATGGAATTGCCATACCCCATGGAACTTCAGAGTATATAAAGCATATCAGGAAATCGGGGATAGTTGTTTTGCAGTATCCTGAAGGAGTGGATTTCGGAGCAGGGAACATGGCATATATACTGATCGGCATTGCAGGGCTGAATGATGAGCATCTGGAAATACTGTCTGAAATTGCCATTGCGTGCCAGGATGAGCACAATGTAGAAAAGCTCAGAAATGCAGCTGCCAAGGAGGAAATCATATCAATATTGACAGAGGGTGGTAATTGATGATAAAGACTGTAACTATGAATCCTGCTATAGATAAGACTGTAGAGATTAAAAATTTCAGAGTAGGCACTGTAAATAGGATTTCATCAGTAAGAATTGATGCCGGGGGGAAGGGTATCAATGTTTCAAAGACAATAAAGGCATTGGGAGGCAGCAGTCTGGCAACAGGAATTCTGGCAGGCAGAAACGGTGAATACATAAAAAGCTATCTTGACCATATGGGTATAGACAACGACTTCCTTTTTGTAAATGGAGAGACAAGAACAAATGTCAAGGTAGTAGATAAGCTTAACCATACCAATACCGACATAAATGAACCGGGCTTTAATGTTACGGTTGAGGACCTGAGTCTCATTGAAAAGAAGATTTTCTCAGGTTTGAACAAGGAAAGCATACTTGTCTTATCCGGAAGTATACCTGCAGAGGTATCTCCCTGCATTTACAAGGAGTGGACGGAGCGGGCCCGAAAGTTCGGTGCAAGGGTGATGCTTGATTCGGATGGAGAGCTTCTCAAGGAAGGAATAAAAGCAAGTCCTTATTTGATCAAGCCCAATATAGGCGAATTGGAAAGATTATTCGGCAGAAAGCTCGGCAATATTGGAAAGATTGTTGAAGCTGCAAGAAGCTTGCTTGAGGCAGGTGTGGAAATAGTTGCAGTATCCCTTGGAGCGGAGGGAGCTGTGTTTGTCGGGAGAAATAAAGCCATTCACACCGAAGGACTTGCAGTGGATGTCAGAAGCACGGTTGGGGCAGGGGATGCCATGGTCGCCTCTTTGGCACTTGCGGTTTTCAGGGGCTATAGTTTTGAAAGGGCTGTTACCCTGTCCGCTGCAGCAGGTGCGGCAAATGTAGCAACAGATGGTACACAGCCTCCGCTGTTGGAGGATGTACTCCGCTATGAAGGCCAGGTACATTTCAGCTATTTGAAGTGATAAATGTTTGGAGGTTGTATTTATGAAAACAAGAGCAGTCAGATTATACGGAGAAAATGATTTGAGACTGGAAGCTTTCGAGCTTCCTGAAATAAAGGATGACGAAATATTGGTGGAAGTGATTTCCGACAGTGTGTGCATGTCGACCTACAAGGCGGCAATACTGGGGGAAAAGCACAAGAGGGTACCCAAGGATGTTTCGGTGAATCCGATAATTGTGGGACATGAGTTTTCCGGCAATATAGTAAAGGTAGGTGCCAAATGGAAGAGTAAATTCAAGGAAGGAAGCAAATTTGCGCAGCAGCCTGCATTGAACTACAAGGGATCAATGCGGTCGCCGGGATACTCATATATGTATTTTGGAGGAGACACCACATATAGCATCATACCTAAGGAGGTCATGGAGATCGGCTGCCTGCTGAACTACGAGGGGGAGACCTATTATGAGGCATCCTTGGCAGAGCCCATGTCCTGTATAATAGGTGCTTTTCATGCGAATTACCATACTGAGATGGGTAATTATGTGCATCAGATGGGAATAATAGAGGGTGGGAAAATGGCATTGCTGGCAGCAGCGGGGCCGATGGGACTGGGAGCGGTGGACTATGCGCTGCATTGTGACAGAAAGCCGGGGCTTCTGGTAGTAACAGATATTGATGATGAGAGAATAGAGCGGGCAAAAAAGATATTCACAGAAGAAGAGGTGAAAAAATCCGGGGTAGAGCTGATATTCGTGAATATTGCGGGGATGGACGATGCGGCAGGTTATCTCAAAGCATTGTCCGGTGGAGAAGGGTATAACGATGTACTCGTTTTCGCACCTGTAAGGACGGTTTTCGAGCAGGGTGACGGTATACTGGCCAGAGACGGCTGCCTTAATTTCTTTGCAGGACCGACAGATACAAGTTTTTCGGCAGAGCTGAACCTTTACAACATACACTATGCCTCCACTCATGTTATGGGAACCACCGGAGGAAATACCGAAGATCTTATGGAATCCTTGAATATGACCGAAAAGAAGCTCATAAACCCGGCTGTAATGGTCACTCATATTGGCGGTCTGGACTCGGCTGCCGATACAGTTCTGAACCTTCCCAAAATCCTGGGGGGCAAGAAGCTGATATATACCCATATAGATATGGAACTGACTGCTATAAGTGATTTCGGGAAGAAAGGCAAAAGTAATCCGCATTTTGAAAGACTGGCTGAGATAACCGACAGAAATAAAGGGCTGTGGTGTGCTGAGGCAGAGAAGTACCTTCTGGAAAACTGGAAATAGAAATTTAAGGGAGTGGCATTATGATATCGGAAAAAGTGACCATACTTAATGAAACAGGGTTGCATGCGAGGCCGGCTGCAGTTTTCGTAAGCACAGCAGCAAAATTCAAATCCGATTTGATGATACGGAAGGGGGAAAAGCAGGTTAATGCAAAATCAATACTTTCCGTCCTGTCCCTGGGTATCTCAAAAGGAATGGAAATAACAATATCGGCACAGGGACCTGATGAAGAGGAAGCTGTAAGAAAGCTTGCAGAGTTAATACGATCGAAGTTTAATGAATAGTATAAGGATAGTAAGAGCACTGCATTTTGGAAAATGCGCACTAACGTGCGCAGATACGAGATGCGAGATACGAGATGCGAGGCGCCGGGTCCGAGATATGGGTCAGGGAGAACGGGTAACACTGAAGACACGGCTGGGTAAATATATAAAATTAACAGTGTCCTTCCGTGTAAATCCGTGTGTCCCGTGTTATCCGTACCTGTACCTGTAAGGAATACCCGGACTTTCCTCGTGTCTCGCATCTCGTATCTCGTATCTGTAGAAGATTGCTGCGCAATCTTCTGCTATTGTGCTTCTTTTCTGGAAAGAATGGGTGTAGAATATTATAAAGATATTGGAAAAGGAAGGTGTATTGAATGAATTTCTTGGAACTGGCGAAAAAGAGATACTCTGTAAGGAGCTATCAACCCAGGAAGGTTGAAGAGGAAAAGCTTCTAAGAATACTGGAGGCCGGAAGAGTAGCACCGACAGGAGCCAACAGGCAGCCTCACAGACTTATTGTAATCAGGGAAGCTGCAGGTCTGGAAAAACTCAAAAAAGCAGCCAATGTATATGGAGCCCCCTTGGCTATCATAGTGTGTGCAGACCATAATATTTCATGGAAAAGGCACCTGGATGGAAAGGATGTGGCTGATATAGACGCCGCTATTGTGACTGACCATATGATGCTGGAAGCTACCGAGTTGGATTTGGGAAGCCTTTGGGTATGCCACTTCAATCTGGAAGTGCTGAAAAAAGAATTCAATATCCCCGAAAACCTTGAGCCGTTAAATGTTCTTGCAATAGGCTATGGAGCCGGGGCGGCAGAATCACCTGAGAGGCATAATAAATTAAGATTGCCTCTTGAAGATTTTGTGTATTACGAATCGTATAAATAATAGGTTGCATATATTTCGCGAAAAACATTTTATATTTTTTATCAATTGCTTTGGCAACCGGCATAGCAGATAAAGACAAGGCAAAAGGTGTGTGAGGCTGCAATGAGTTTTTTATCCGGCTTTATAAAAGGGCTGTTTATTGGAATAGGTGCTGTTGCCCCCGGTTTAAGCGGGGGGGCTCTGGCTGTAATATTCGGATTATATGAAAGAATAACCGATGCTATAGCAGATGTTTTTAAAAACTTCAGAAGGAATGCATTGTTTTTCTTCCCTGTAGTTCTTGGAGGCGGTGTTGGAGTACTTGCTTTCAGCAGAATCATGGAGTATGTTTTTCTGAACTATGAGGTACAGGTCAAGTATCTTTTTGTCGGGCTTATGATAGGGACGCTTCCCTCTGTATTCAGGCAGGCAAACAGGAAGGGCTTCAAAAAAAAATATATACTGCCGTGCATTATTGCATTTAGTATGACATTACTGTTCATAATACTGGAAAATGGCAGCATCAATATTATTCCGGAGGTAAATCACGGGCTGCTGCAGCTTGCCACCTATGGAGCAATTATTGGTATCGGCACAATAGTGCCGGGCATAAGTGCTTCGTTTGTGCTTATGTATATAGGAGCATATCAAATAGTGCTGGAAGGTATAGCGAGAATAGATCCGGCAGTGCTTATACCTGTCGGAATCGGATTTCTGGCGAGCATTATTGTCTTTGCGAAGCTAGTCAGCTTCTTGTTCAAGAGATTTTACGGATATACATATTATGCTGTACTGGGATTTGTCATAGGCTCAATTATTGCAATATTTCCGGGAATAGCATTCAATGTCAAATATCTGATCAGTTTGATGCTCTTTGTTTCAGGTTTTTACCTATCCTTAACTCTGAGTAGTTATGCTAAGTAAGAATAAAATAACCACTATATTAGATAAAACACTGCATTTCAATGAAAGGCAGTGTTTTGTTTATGTAAAAAATGGTTAGTATATATTGACAAAAATTACATATATGGTATATTTTACATATAAGAACATATGTTCGCAAAGGAGGTAGCAACAGTTACTTATAACTATGACAAAATACGAAATAAGCTAACAAATATTTTGTGGATAGCGGCAATTTGGAAAGACAAAAAGAAAGACTTGTTCAGTATCGCAAAGATAAGAATTATGAAATATGCCATATATACGAAGAAGTAGCCAGTGGATTAGATGATACACGAAGAGAACTGGTCAAAATGTTCAGGAAGTTAAACGAGATAGATATTATAGTTGTTGAATATTCAGATAGACTCGCAAGATTTGGGTATACCTATCTTGAAGAATTTGCAAAAGCAAGCGGAGTTGTTATTGAAGCTGTTGAGCAAAAGGAAAAGAAAGAAGCTAATGAAGAAATGGTGCAAGATTTAATAAGCATTGTAACCTGTTTTTCCGCAAGACTTTACGGTGCAAGAGGCGGAAGGAAAATAAAGAAAGCTTTTGAAGAACTTGAAAAAGAAAGGCAGGTACAAAAATCGGATGAAAATAACAATGAAAGCAGTATTAATTAATGTCGATCCGGAGCAAAAACAAGCAATAGATAAATTAATGGCTATGTTTTGTTCAGCGGTGCGATATTCCTTTGGCAGAATTCTTGATGGAAAAAAGATCGGAGAAATTGAAAAAGATGTACTGTTGAGCAAAAGGAAAAGAAAGAAGCTAATGAAGAAATGGTGCAAGATTTAATAAGCATTGTAACCTGTTTTTCCGCAAGACTTTACGGTGCAAGAGGCGGAAGGAAAATAAAGAAAGCTTTTGAAGAACTTGAAAAAGAAAGGCAGGTACAAAAATCGGATGAAAATAACAATGAAAGCAGTATTAATTAATGTCGATCCGGAGCAAAAACAAGCAATAGATAAATTAATGGCTATGTTTTGTTCAGCGGTGCGATATTCCTTTGGCAGAATTCTTGATGGAAAAAAGATCGGAGAAATTGAAAAAGATGTCGCATTTAAATACAGTCTGAATATCAGACAAGCTAAAGATGCAGTGGAAAATGCAAGACAGACGGTAGTTTCACAAAAAGAATTAGTAAGAATGAATCACGAAAATGCCCAAAAGAAAGTAGCAGCGACAGAAAAACAACTTAAAAATATTAAATTGTCTGATAAGAAACGAAAAGCTTTGTTAAGTAAACTGGATAAAAGGAAAAGGAAATGCGATTACTGGAAAAATTTCATTGATACGGACACGATACCTTCTGTAATTTTTGGTACAAAAGAAAAATTTATCAAAAGATGCAAAGGATTAATAACCCACGAGGAATGGGTGGATGCAAGAACAAACAGGGTATATTCAAGAGGGGATAAAACCAAAAAGGGTAATCCAAATTTAAGAGTCGTTATTCATAATGGGATGAGCTTACTTGAAATATCTACACTTGAAAAAACTGAAATGAACAGGGCGGTAAAAACACAAGTACCCATATATTTACCGCAGAAATTATCAAAGAAGACCGGTAAAGTAAATGGAATTAACTATAGGCAATTATTTTTAAACCATGTGTCTATAGGAGAAGCATATCAAGTTGAAATCATAAGAAAAAATGGTAAGTATTATTGTCATATTACTTTTGAAATGCCTAAACCAGAATTAAGATATACCGGACACAAAGGAATGATTGGTATAGATACCAATCCAGACGGATTTGCTTTAACTGTGATTGATCATAAAGGCAATTACAAAGAACAGTTTTATTTGAAACAGCATGAATTATTATATGCAAGAACAGATAGACGGAAAAATTTATGTGGGGAATTGATAAGAAGGGCTATAAATATTGCTAAAGAGCAGGGATTGGGAATTGCAATTGAAGATTTAAAATTTAAAGATGATAAAGATGTATGCAGTAAATTTGCGAGGATAAAACATCAATTTATATATTCGCAATTACTTACCATGCTAGAATCTGCTTGTATTAGGGAAGGAATTGAAGTAAAGAAAGTAAAACCGCAGTATACAAGTAAAACAGGTTTATATAAATATTGCCATCAGTATGGCATAGCAGTGCATAATGGTGCGGCAATGGTAATTGCAAGAAGGAGTTATGGTTTTAAAGAAAAAGTGCCGAAGGTATTGAAAGATATATTTGTCAAAGAAAAGCATGTCTTTGACAAGCAAAATGAATGGAAAAGATGGATGATCATCAATGAAAATATAAAAAAGAAAGAGGTGAATAAACCTGATTTGTGGATAGTGAACAGAAAAGAAATACTAGGGCTTGATCTTCCGTTTTAACTTAAAATAAATACCCTGCCAAAGTACACCTAGAAGGAAAGGCTTTGGTGGAAGAAGATATTTTAGGGGCTGACTAACAGTCGCAATCTTGCTGTACTTTATAACGGATGTTATAAAGGCTTGAAGAGATTCATGCGAGATTTATAAACGAAAGTTTATACCTTAGTAGTTGAATCCTGTGATACTACCGTTCTATTAGTCGATAGAATGAAAAATTATGTCATAAATTAATTTGTCATAGTTTTAGAAATCAGGATTAACAAATGGATGAATTCTATAAATACTTATTGCTGTCTCTTGTGTCGGAATTGGATGGAGAGAGGGGGAAAGCTTTTTTTGTCAGTCTTCTTCGGGGCTCCAAACAGAAAAAAGTCTTGTATCTGTTGAATAAGAAATCACTGTGGGGTTATTACAATTTGCTGGGTCTGCTAAGCAGTCGCAGTGTGGAGGCAATGTACAACGAGCTGATAGACGGCAAGTTCCTGTATATAAAGAGTAACAGGCTGACGGATGGTTTTTTCTATCCCTTACTGTATGTGGATGAAGCTGCAAAGAAGTATTTGGATGAAAAGGAGAAAGAGTATTCTGACAGGCTGCGGGATGTTTTTGAATCAAATGGCAAAATAGTTGATATCAACAGGACGATGCTGGATTTGTCAGTACAATCCGATGCTTTGCCGGATGTAGTATAAAATAAATAGTAAATCATATAAAAAGATACTCGATGTGATATAATAATATTAACATTATCTGGAGGTCAAATTATGGATAACGATGAGCTACTGTTGACGATAAGAGGGCTGTTTAATGATAAGTCAAAAGAACTAAGAGAGCTAATCGATGAGAGTAAGAAGGCAGTAAATGGTGTTAAGAATCATATGGATGTAGTTGCTGAAGGCTTGAGAAAGGATATCCAGGCAGTGGCGGAAGGTCATTCAATTTTAGACAGGAAAATAGGGACAGTACAAACTGATGTAAACGGAATAAGAACAGAGATTTTGGGAATAAAGACAGAGATTTTGGGAATGAAAACAGATATTAACGGTGTGAAATCAGAGATAAAAGAGATAAGGACTGAATTGGGAACCATTAAGGATTATGCAATTCGCGTTGATTCCAAGCTAAATGAGCATGATAAGATTCTTAAGGTTATAAGTTAATAATAAACAAAAAGCACTGTATTTCAAATGAAATACGGTGCTTTTTCTTATTATACGGTGAAATAAGTAAAAATTCTTATTGACAAGCATAAATATACATAATATATTATATATATGCATTATAAGAACTGAATGCATGAATAAATATGCAGAATACATATTGAAATTATGCATAACATGCATAAAGGTTTTGTTTTGATAGGGGGGTGACAAAGCTGGAAGCAATAGAGGAAGAACACCGGATTCTTTCGGGAGAAAAGCTTTTCTGCCGTTATGGGATAAAGGGACATGACTGCAGGGATGAAGCAAGCTTGGACAGTATAGAGATAACAAGCTTTGGGACTTCTGTTATTGCGAATAGAGTTGTAGTGGATTATATATATACATGCATAAATATAATATATTTATAAGGAGAGATAATAAAATGATTAAATATGATGTAAAAAAATTGGTATCAATTATGCTTCTAATGGTGATGTTATTCACCCTTGCAGCCTGCGCCGCAAAGACAAGCAGTGAAGCAGCACCTGCAGAAGGGCAAGTGGCTGCAGGTAAAGTGGAGGCAATAAAGGCAAAGGGAAAAATTGTACTTGGAACGGCTGCTGATTATCCACCCTATGAGTTTCACAAGGAAATAGGAGGCAAGGACCAGATTGTAGGCTTTGATATCGATATTGCAAAAGCAATAGCAAAGGATCTGGGAGTCGAGCTGGAAATAAAGGACATGAAGTTTGACGGTCTGCTGGCTGCGCTGGTTGCCGACGATATAGATTTTATTATTGCAGGTATGGTGCCAAAGGAAGAGAGAAAGAAGAGTGTTGACTTTTCCATACCTTACTATCAGGCGGAGCAGAAAATGCTTGTAAAAGCAGAAATAGCCGATAAAATCAAATCGGTTGATGATCTTAAAGGAATGAAAATTGGAGCACAGAAGTCAACAGTGCAAGAAGATATTGCAAATACAAAGATAGAAGCATCAGAAGTAAAGGCTTTAAGTAAAATAACTGATCTGGTGTTGGAATTGAAAAACGGCAAAATAGAAGGTCTTATATTGGTGGCTCCGGTAGCCGCAGCTTATGCAAAACAGAATCAGGATCTTATTGTCCCTGATATTACTTTCGGCAAGGAAGACGGAGTTGCAGTGGCGGTAAACAAGGGGAATACGGATCTGGTGGATTCCATAAATACAACCCTTGATAAATTGATGAAAGACGGAGCAATAGACAAATTTATCGGAGATGCAACAATACTGTCAGAACAGGAGTGAATTTGTTCAGCAACAGCTGAACATCGGGGATTCAGACGCTGGAGGTGTAAAGAGTGGATTTCACATTTATGTACAAATACTATGGTTTCTTTGTAAACGGGACAGCAATAACCTTGCTCTTATCCTTCTTCGGCGTAACCTTCGGAGCGCTTATAGGTGTGTTATTTGCTTTGATGAAGCTGTCCGGGAATCGATTGCTGAAGAGCTTCTCAACGGCATATATCGAGGTGGTAAGGGGAACACCGCTGCTGGTGCAGCTATATATCGTTTATTATGGGATACCGAGGCTTACCGGGATAGATTTTGAGGATCTTACCCTGGGTATTATTGCAATCTCTCTTAATAGTGCTGCTTATGTAGCAGAAATAATCAGGGCAGGAATTCTATCCATTGATAAAGGGCAGATGGAAGCAGCACGCTCACTGGGTATGTCCCATAGAATGGCCATGACGAATATCATAATCCCCCAGGCTTTTAAAAATATACTCCCGGCTCTGGGAAATGAGTTTATAGTGCTTATCAAGGAATCTGCGATTGTATCGATAATTGGTATACATGATTTGATGTATAATACAGACACAGTAAGGGGCAACACTTTCAGGCCATTTTCACCGTTAGTTGTTGCAGCGGCTATCTATTTTACCATAACCTTTACACTGTCAAAGCTGTTGGGCATATTGGAAAGGAGGCTGAGAGCCGGTGATTCAAGCATTTAATCTTCAAAAAAAGTTCAGCAGCCTGCATGTGCTGAATGGTATTGATGCCAGAATAGAACAAGGAGAGGTTGTCGTAGTTATTGGTCCCAGCGGGTCAGGGAAAAGCACCTTTCTGAGATGTCTCAATCTTCTTGAAGAACCAACGGGTGGAGAGATTGTATTTGAAGGCACTTCTATTACCGGTAAAAGGAATGATGTAAACAGATTGAGGGAAAAAATGGGTATGGTGTTTCAGCAGTTCAATCTGTTTCCTCATATGACAGTTATAGAAAATATTACTCTGGCTCCAAGGAAGGTCAAGAAGCTGACAAAGGAAGAAGCGGATGATATTGCTGTTGGCCTGCTGAAAAGAATAGGGCTGGAAGATAAGACCCATGCTTATCCGAACCAGCTGTCCGGGGGGCAGAAGCAAAGAATAGCAATAGCAAGAGCACTGGCTATGTCTCCGGATGTAATGCTTTTTGATGAGCCTACCTCCGCTCTTGATCCTGAAATGGTGGGGGAGGTGCTGGATGTCATGAAAAAGCTGGCGGCTGAGGGAATGACAATGGTGGTAGTTACTCATGAGATGGGTTTTGCAAAGGAAGTGGGAAGCAGAGTATTGTTTATGGATGAGGGAAGGATTGTGGAGGAAGGAACCCCGGAAGAGGTGTTCAACAATCCGAAGCATCCGAGGACACAGGATTTTCTGGGGAAAGTATTGAGCTATTGATATTTATTTTATATATTTGTTTCTTGACAAAATGGTAGGAATGAACTAGACTCGTAATAATAGTTAACTTTAAATTGGTCCTGTGAGGCCAGAAAGGAGAAATTGCTATGATGCTTATTAATGCGCTGATACCGCCAATGGGGTGGGGAAAAATGAAGATGGTGGCTTTAGTAAGACCAAAGGATAACAAAGAGAGTTTAGATAACCTTCTCTTTGCTATCCTTTATTTATTTTATTTAAGAGATAGGAGGTTATGCAAGTGAAAGCAAAGCTGATATTGGAAAATGGGATGGTCTTTGGAGGAAGAGCCTTCGGATATTTACAGGAGGCAGTCGGAGAAGTTGTTTTTACTACAGGGATGACCGGATATCAGGAGATTCTGACTGATCCGTCGTATCATGGTCAAATTGTCAGCATGACCTACCCTTTAATAGGTAACTATGGTGTGAACCTGGAGGATATTGAGTCCTGCAGGCCCAGTGTGAAGGGGTTTATCGTAAGGGAGGCCTGCGATTATCCTAACAATTTCCGGTGTGAATTCAAACTGGAGGATTACTTGAGGAATAACAAAATAATGGCAATGGAGCAGGTTGATACAAGAGCTTTAACCAAAGTCCTCAGAATCAATGGCACGATGAAGGGAATCATCACCACGGAAGAATTAAATGAGGAATATATAAATGGAAAGCTTCAGGGATACAACAATAAAGCTGCCGTAACGAATGTCACTACGAAAAAGAAGTACACCATTCCCGGAAAAGGTATGCATATAGGGGTAGTGGATTACGGTATAAAATCTAATATTTTGAGGTCTTTCATGGAACGGGACTGTGCATTGACCATATTTCCGGCAGCAACAAGCTATGATGAAATACTGAAAGCAAATCCCGATATGGTATTTCTGTCCAACGGACCTGGGGATCCTGCCGATTTGACAGAGGTTATATATAACCTGAAGCAGCTGCTGGGTAAAAAACCAATAGCCGGCATATGCCTTGGACATCAGCTGCTGGCTCTGGCACTGGGAGGAAAGACCGCAAAACTGAAATTCGGGCATAGAGGCTGCAACCACCCGGTGAAGGATATTGAAGAAAACAAGGTCTATATTACCTCGCAGAATCATGGTTATTTTGTTGAGGAGCTTCCCAAGGATACAACAGCTACTCATATAAGTATGAACGACGGCACTATAGAGGGTATGAGACATAACGAAATGCCGATATACAGCGTTCAGTTCCACCCTGAAGCAAGTCCCGGGCCTAGAGACATAAACAGTCTGTTTGACAGATTCATGGAAATATAGAAGTGGATAAGGTAATGGAGGTGTTGGTATGCCGATGGACAGCAGCATAAAAAAGGTTCTGGTTATTGGTTCGGGGCCTATAATTATAGGTCAGGCCGCAGAGTTTGACTATTCCGGAACCCAGGCATGTGGAGCTCTTATGGAGGATGGTGTGGAAGTAGTACTGATAAACAGCAATCCGGCTACTATCATGACGGATAAAGAGATTGCACATAAAATATATATAGAACCATTGACCCCCGAGGTTGTTGAAAGGGTAATTGACAAGGAGAGACCGGACAGCCTGCTGGCGGGAATGGGAGGGCAGACAGGGCTCAATCTGGCTGTAGAGCTATATGAGAAGGGGATACTTGATAAATATGGTGTAAGGGTTATAGGTACCTCTATAGAATCAATAAAAAAGGGAGAAGACCGTGAACTTTTCAGAAAAGAAATGCAGCGGATAGGGCAGCCTTGTATTGAAAGTGAAATAATAACCGATATGGAAGAGGGTAAAGCTTACAGCAGTAAAATAGGATATCCTGTAATCGTAAGACCTGCATATACTCTTGGAGGTACAGGGGGAGGTATAGCAAACAATGAAGGAGAGCTGGAAATTATATTGGAGAACGGGCTCCAGCTGAGTTCAATAGGTCAGGTGCTTATTGAAAGGAGTGTAAAGGGCTGGAAAGAGATCGAGTATGAGGTTATGCGCGACAAGAATGGAAACTGTATCAGTGTGTGCAACATGGAAAATGTTGACCCGGTAGGAATCCATACCGGAGACAGTATAGTGGTTGCTCCAAGTCAGACTTTATCCGACAAGGAATATCAGATGCTAAGAAGTGCAGCTATTGACATAATCAACGCAATTGGTATTGAAGGAGGCTGCAATGTACAGTTTGCATTAAATCCCCAAAGCTACGAATATGCAGTTATAGAGATAAATCCCAGGGTAAGCCGCTCCTCGGCTTTGGCATCCAAGGCTACCGGATATCCCATTGCGAAGGTTGCAGCAAAGATTGCACTGGGGTATGGCCTTGATGAAATAATGAATGCGGTGACCAGGAAAACCTATGCTTGTTTTGAGCCGGCTCTTGACTATGTTGTGGTAAAAATTCCGAAATGGCCTTTTGATAAATTTTTTAGCGCAGACAGGGCATTAGGAACAAAAATGATGGCCACAGGAGAGGTTATGTCTGTGGGAAGCAGCTTTGAAGCAGCTTTTTTAAAGGCGATACGTTCCTTGGAAATCGGAAGGTATTCTCTGGAACACGAGAATATGAAGGAGCTTAGTCTGGAAGAGCTTAAAAAGAGAGTTATTTCTCCGGATGATGAAAGAATTTTCGCCTTGGCTGAAATGATCCGGAGGGACTATAGAATTGAAATGATTTCCAGAGTAACCGGAATAGACGGCTTCTTTCTGAAAAAAATCAAAAACATTGTGAATATGGAAGAAAGACTTAAATCCCTGACACTTGATAAATTATCTAAAGAGTTTCTATTTGAGCTTAAGATCAACGGATTTTCCGACAAGGGTATAGGCAGCTTGCTTAAAACAAACCCTGAAGCGATATGCAGTCTTAGAGGCAAATGGTCTATCCTGCCGTCCTACAACATGGTAGATACCTGTGCAGGGGAATTTGAAGCCCTTACGCCATATTATTATTCTTTATATAATGCTTGTGATGAGGTACGGGTAAGTGACAGAAGAAAAGTACTGGTATTAGGCTCGGGTCCGATAAGGATCGGACAGGGAATAGAATTTGACTATGCTTCTGTTCATGCGGTAAAGGCTTTAAGGAAAATGGATATAGAGACAATAATAATAAATAACAATCCGGAGACGGTAAGCACCGATTTTGACATTTCAGACAAGTTGTACTTTGAGCCTATTACAGAAGAGGATGTTTTAAACATAATTGAAAAGGAAAAGCCTGAGGGTGTTATTCTTCAGTTTGGAGGCCAGACGGCTATAAAACTGGCCAAGTTCCTAAAGAAAAAGAATATAAGAATTCTGGGGACCGGATCAGAGCAGATTGATGCAGCAGAAGACAGGGAGAAATTTGATGCCTTGCTTGAGAAGCTCCATATTGAAAGACCTAAAGGTACGGCAGTGTGGAGTACGGATTCAGGGCTGAGCGAAGCGGAGAAATTGGGTTATCCGGTACTTATAAGACCCTCCTATGTATTGGGGGGGCAGGGTATGGAGATAACACACTGTGGAGAGGAATTGAGACACTACCTTGAGAATGCATTCAAGAAAGACAGCAAGAATCCTGTGCTCATAGATAAATACCTGATGGGGAGAGAAATTGAAGTAGATGCAATTTGTGACGGAGAGGAGATTTTGATTCCGGGTATAATGGAACACCTTGAACGGGCAGGAGTGCATTCGGGAGACAGTATAACCCTGTATCCTTCACAGAATATCTCATCGGATATTAAAGAGAAGGTCCTTGATTACACAAAAAAACTTGCATTGGGTATTGGGGTAAAGGGTGTAATAAATATTCAATTCATTGAATTTGCTGGAAAGCTTTATGTTATTGAGGTAAACCCGAGGGCCAGCAGGACAATTCCATATATAAGCAAGGTCAGCGGTGTACCGATTGTTGAACTGGCGACAAGGGCCATTATGGGAGAGAAGCTCTCAATGCTTGGTTATGGTGTCGGAGTGTATAAAGAACCGGAAATTGTGGCAGTAAAGGTGCCGGTATTTTCCACCCAAAAGCTTCCCGGGGTGGAGGTATCCTTGGGGCCTGAGATGAGATCTACAGGAGAAGTATTAGGTGTAGGGTCAGATATCTATGAGGCCCTTTATAAAGGTTTTATGGCGGCGGGAATGCTGTTGAAGAGAAAAAAGGGTGTTGTACTGGCAACTATAGGTGATAATGACAAGGCTGAATTTATATCCATAGCAAAGGAATTTGCCGGACTTGGGTACAGCTTTGCAGCTACCCACGGAACGGCAAAGGTGTTGGAGGCTGCAGGGATGAGGGTCAGAGTCATAAGAAAGCTGAAAGAAGAAGGTCCGAATATCCTTGATGAAATAAGAAATGCCAAGGTAGATATCGTTATAAACACTCCGACCAAGGGAAAAGACTCTCATAGGGATGGCTTCATTATCAGAAGGGCGGCAATTGAGAAAAATATTGCTGTCATAACAGTATTGGATACTGTTAGAGCGCTATTGGAAGCAACTAAAAGACATGGCACTGATACAGGCATAGAGAATATAAAAGTCTATAATATGGGAAGGTAGAAGAATGCGCACTAGCGTGCGCAGATGCGAGATACGAGATGCGAGATACGAGAGTTAGGGCCAGGCTACGAAGTTATGGGGGACGTGTAACAGGCACACAGGTCTGTTACACGGAATCGCTACGCGATTACCCGTTACTTAGCTTGAAAGGAATACCC
>LOES01000175.1 GCA_001515955.1 Clostridia bacterium BRH_c25
ACCTGAGTATAAGAATGCATTGCTTGTGGTAGGGACAAGAGAATCGGACCTGGTGGATTATAATAACCCAAGAGCAAGGTTCATGTTCAATTTTGGAGATGGTGCGGCAGCCTGTCTTTTAACAAGAGGATATGAAAAAAACCGGATACTTGAAACTGAAATGATAACTGATGGGAGCTTTGCTGCAGATGTGGCCGTATATGGTGTAGGAAATTCCAATTTCCACAGGTTTAATTCTGTTGAAAAGGACTTTGAAAAGGCTGAGGCGGCCAAGGAAGACGGTATTGGTTATATAGGGCTTGATGTTGCCGACCCTGAAGCAATGAAGGAGAGGCTGGATCCGATATCTCATTCGAATTTCTGCAGGGTCATAGAAGGTGCAGCACAAAAGAGCGGATATACAAGTACTGATATAAATTTCCTGGCATCCATATTCATGAAAAACTCAATATTAAATTGCATACTCAATAATTTCAATATGACTGAAGAGCAGTCATTCATACTTAAGAGTTTCGGCCATGTACAGTCTGCCGATGCCTATATAGCAGTGTATGAAGCATTAAAGCTAAAAAGGATCAAGGATGGAGATCTGGTAGTAATGCTGGGGGCAGGTACGGGATATTCGTGGGCAGCAACAGCAGTACGGTGGGGCTGATACTATACTGAAATTGTGGGGGTGGTTGGTTATCGGGAATTTAACCCAGGGACAGGTATAATACCGATATTTTTGAAGGAGGGATTATTTGTGAATTCAATTGACCTTAAGGGTAAGGAAACTTTTCTTAATGTACTTTTGGCGTTATTGTGGATAGTAATTACTTTGCTCGGTGCAACGGGGCATTACCTTGCAGGAATGTTGACCGGAGTAGTACTTATGCTTATTTATATGATGCTTGGTGCTTCAAAGGACGGAAAATTGAATACTAGCTTTTTCTTCTATCCCTTGTTAGCATGGGCAGTATTGTGGATTCTCAGCTTTATATTGTCTGACTACTACTCTGCAGTATTTGCCGGAAGAAAGCCTGACTTTACAATACTTGGATTGCACCCATCCTTTGCCTGGACGGTTTTGACCTACTGGATAGGGGGTATGGTGACACTGGGTTATGGATACAGTAAGCTGGCAAGATACTGGCTGACCGATGAAGACTGGAAAGCTTTCAAGGAAAAGATTGCAAAATTGAAAGAATCCAATGAGACAAGCGTTGACAGGGTGGCAGACTACACTGTAAATATAGGGGCTAAAACCATAGGAGGAGGTAAGTAGTATGTCAGTCGGAGTCAGGTATTTGATAGTAGGATTTTCCTTCGCAACCATCATAGGTTCTCTACTCATAGGTATATGGGCAAGGAAAAAGGTTACAACAGCAGAAGCATTCTTTGGAAGCACTGCACTTTTTGGACCCTTTGTTGTAGGTTTTTCTACAATGGCAGCTGTGGCAAGCGCCTTTGCGGTAGTTGGTATTCCGGGAATAATATACAGTACGGGAAATCCCATGACATACTGGATGCTCTCCTCCGCAGCTTTTGCAATGGCCTATATTATACTGGGCAAGAAAGTCAGGGCTATGGCCGAGCTTGGGCCTATCGCAAGCCTCGGTGACATATCTGATTTGAGGTTTAACAATAGCCGTGCCATCAAAGCACTGATGTCCATAGTGCTCTTTCTTGGATCCATTGCCTATCTGGCTGCACAGATAAAAGCATGTTCCGAGCTTTTCTCCCACCTTCTCGGCTGGAGTCCGATGGTCACAGGACTGTTTATCTTCGGCATTATTACTGTATATACAGCTGTAAGCGGTGAGGTAGGTGGGATACTTACCCAGGCATTCCAGGGATTAATAATGGTTATAGCCAGTATCATAATGATTATCGCATTCTTTGTTATAACCGGAGGTTTGGGGCCCGTACTGGATGTTGTTTCGAGTGCAGGCAAGATAACCGGCGGCGACGTAACAAAGGCATTTTCTCCGGATATACTGAATGCATGGGGAGTGCTCCCAAGGTCCATTGCCATGACATGGATGATAATACCGATTCTTGGTACTGTAGGCCAGCCTCAGGTGCTTACAAGAATGTATGCCCTGAAGAATCCTACAGACATGCCAAGATTGGGTTTGTATGCAGCACTGGCTCATATGGTTGTTGGGTTCTTCGCAATATTGATGGGATATGCAGCACTGTTCCTGGTTGGGAAGAGTTTAGTACCACCTCTTGCAAATGCTGACACTGCAATATTTGTATTCGCCGATTATGTAGGCATTTATGCCCAGCTGTTCGTATATGCTGCAATACTGGCTGCCGCTATGTCAACAGCCAGCATGTTCCTTTCGCTATCCTCCAATATTATTTCAAGGGACCTTCCAAGCTCATTTGGGATAAAGTTCTCACCCCAGAAGCAAATTACAGTTTCCAGGATAACTGTAGTGATACTCGGAATTCTATCCATAATATTCGCTATAACAAGTGGAAATATGGTAGCAATATTGGGGACATTTGGCTGGGGCACACTCATGTCAGCTACATTCCCTGTCCTGGTCGTCGGACTTTTGTGGCGCAAGGCAAGCAAGGAGGGGGTTATATGCGGTTTGTCCGTTGCTCTCATACTAAATATAACATGCCTTGTGCTTGACAGGATGAAATTCAAATATCCCGGGTCCCTCCCATGGTATGTATTTGTTATTGCAATATCCATTTGTACCACTGTCCTTGTTTCACTGTTTACAAAGGGTGCAAGTGGAAAACAGCTGAATAAGGGAGTGGAAGCGGTCATAGACTTGTAAAATATGCTCAAATACCATGAGGATGTGGTAAAATAAAATTAATTATAGTATGAATTGCCCAATAGAGGGAGTATTTAATTCCCTCTATTGGATTAAACATTTAATGATAATTTAATAGGGGGTTATAGAATGAAGGTACTTGGCATATGTGGAAGTCCAAGAATAGCAGGAAATACTGAGTATTTTGTAAACCTGACATTAAGTGAAATTGAAAAGCATGGTATAGAAACAGAGCTTGTCAGACTGGCAGAGAAGGAGGTAAAACCATGCAAGGGGTGCTATGGCTGCGTCAAGGCTAAAAAGTGTGTACAGGAGGGTGACTGCTTTGATGAGATATTCGCTAAAATGCTGGATGCAGACGGCATTATCGTAGGTTCCCCTGTATATAACTCAGCTGCCACGGCAAATATAAAAGCCCTTCTGGACCGTTCAGGCTTTGTTTCGAGATGGATTGCAAATACAATGAAGGAAAAAACCGAGAACTATGAATGGAAGGGAACAGCCTTTTCCGGAAAAGTTGCAGCACCAATCACTGTTGCAAGAAGGTCTGGGCAGAGCTTTGCATTTGCTCAGCTTTTACTGTCACTTACAGTAAATGACTTTATTGTAGTAAGCTCCAACTACTGGAATGTAGGTGTCGCAGGAAAAGGCGGCGCAAGGGATGCTGAGAATGATGAAGAAGGTATAGGCATAATGAAGCATCTGGCGGAAAACATGGCACAGGTGCTTAAAAAATTGAATGCTTGAGGAAATGTTTTAATTGATGATATTATTAAATTGGGCGGCATCATTACCGATATATATTGCAGGAGAATACAACGGAGGTGTTTTATATGAATCAGCCAAAAACAACCAGAGGACAGGAAACCCTTGAGAAGATATGCAAAGCATCGGAGAAGCTGTTTAGTGAAAAGGGATTCTATAAAACATCAATAAATGAAATAACAAAAGAGGCAGATGTTGCTCCAGGAACTTTTTATATATACTTTAACGATAAGCTGGCTGTTTTCAGATTTTTGATAGAAGAATTGGGCAGTACCCTGCGAAAGGAGCTAGCTGCTACCGTCCACAATTGTAAAACCAGATATGAAGCAGAATATGAAGGTTTTAAAATTTACTTCAGCTTCATATCAAGGCACAGAGGTCTTTACAACATAATTTGGCAGGCACAATTTGTTGATCCTGAGCTTTTCAGGGAATATTACGAAAAAATTGCAAGGAGCTACGTAATATCAATTAAAAAGGCCCAGGTGAATGGAGAAATAAAGGATTTGGACCCTGAGGGCCTTGTGTATTGTTTTATAGGCATAACTAATTTTATAGGTTTAAGGTGGGTTATATGGGAAAATAAAACGATACCGGAAGAAGTATTTGAAGATGTGATGGAGTTTATCAAAAATGGAGCCTTTAAGCATTAACATAACTATAAGGAGGAGCTTTATACTCCTCCTTATAGTTATGTTATTACATGAAATTATCTTTTAACTTTCTATACAGTGACATCCTGGGTATGCCTAGCATTTTAGCCGCCTCCGCCTTATTATTATTGCAGAGCTTCAGGGCATCCTCTATTATATTCTTTTCTATCTGTGTAAGTGTACCCTTTAGAGAACTTTCGGCAGACAGATGGGATTTTATATGGATAAAGGCCTTGACAGAGCTTGCTTCCATTATATTCTGAGGTATGTTTTCTAATTCTACTGTGTCTCCTTCAGTATTCACTGTTATATTTGTTACTGTATTATTAAGCTCACGTACATTTCCCGGCCATGTATACTCCTTGAATATGTCAATTATTTTATCGGGGAACTTCTTGAAAATCCCGTATTCCTTGTACATAGAGGTAATAAAGTGCTCAATTAGCATTGGTATATCTTCCTTCCTATCCCGGAGGCTTGGTATGGCAAGGTTCAGAACATTCAGCCTGTAGTATAGGTCGGAGCGGAATTTGCCTTCCTTAACCTTTGCTTCAAGATTGCAGTTTGTCGCAGCAATCACTCTTACATCTATGTCTATTATCTTGTTGCTCCCAACCTTTTCAATCTCATTTTCCTGCAAAACCCTGAGAAGCTTTGCCTGCATGCTGAGGGGCAAATCGCCTATCTCATCCAGAAAGATTGTACCGCTGTTTGCTATTTCAAATTTCCCTGTTCTTCCTGATTTACTCGCACCGGTAAAGGCACCTTCTTCATATCCGAACAGTTCTGATTCTATAAGAGTCTCAGGTATGGCTGCACAGTTTATGCGTATAAAGGGATTGTCCTTTCTTCCACTTTCATGATGGATTGCATGGGCAAACAATTCCTTTCCGA
>LOES01000176.1 GCA_001515955.1 Clostridia bacterium BRH_c25
TTATCTGCCTACTTTAAAGAGTCTAATCAAAAAATTATAACTCAACCTCCTTTACTGTTGGTAAGCAAATCACAAGGCTAATTTTGGGTATGTTTTCTATATTAATATTTCCTCCTTCTTTTAATTTTCATAATTCAGTTACTATTAATCTATAGCAATTCTCATGCCAAAGCCTTTTCAACTTCTTACAGAGGCCAAGATTTAATATACTTGATCCTTTTAATGTAGATTATACTGAAAAAGAGGGTGCAAGCACAGCATCCATGGCATTCCGTGCAAATAAGGAGATGAATTTCGACAGGCGAAATGACTGATTACCATTGACCGATTGATGAAAAAATTGATTATATAAATGAATAATGCCGTAATTACAGCATTATTTTTATGGAAAAGCAGTTTTAACTCAGCTCAATTGTTTATCTTTGTCCAATATAGCCGTAATTATGGCACATCAAAGCATGATTTGCCTGTTTTACGGCAGTTTTAGCTTTTGATCTTATTTATTTTATACTTTATCATTTTTTGTTGTAATGTCTGACGTGGAATTTCTAAATATTCAGCTGCCTTCTTCACATTTCCTTTAGAGATTAACAATGCTTCTCTAAGAAACTTTAATTCCAAATCCTCTAATATGGTTTTTAATGGTTTTGTATTCACAGAAACATTATCACTGTTATATAATTTGTTTAATTCTTCACCTTCCAATATCACCTTATCCTTTGAAACATAAAGCATAGCTGATTCAATAAAATTCTCAAGCTCCCGAACATTTCCCGGCCAATCATAAGTTAACATAAAGCCAGCTATCTCCGGAGATATTGATGTTATGCTTTTATCAAAGATTTTATTGTATTTTCTTATAAAGAAATCTGATAAAATCTCTATATCTTCAACACGTTCCCTTAAAGGAGGGATATTTATTTTTACCACAGAAAGCCTGTAATACAAATCGTGCCTGATATGTCCCTGAGTCAAAATATCATTGCTTTTTATATTTGTTGCCGCAATAATCCTTACATCAAATTTCCGTTCTTCATTTTCCCCTATTCTTCTGGCGGACCTGCTCTCAATTACCCTTAAAAGCTTTGCCTGCAGATGTATAGGCATACAATGAAGTTCATCCAAAAATAAAGTGCCCCCATCACAAGCCTCAAATAATCCTTTTTTATCAAGGGCTCCTGTATAGCTTCCTTTACTGGTACCAAAAAAAATACTTTCTATAAGATTTTCAGGAACCGCAGAACAATTTTGTGCTATGAATGGTTTATCCTTCCGATCTGAAGCATTGTGAATCCCCTGAGCGAATAGTTCTTTTCCTGTACCGGTTTCTCCTGTTATAAAAATCGGAGAAGATGATTTTGCAATATGATATGCGAATTCTACCAATTCATCCATTTTCTTATTTTTACAAATTATATTATCCAGGTTGTAATTTGCTTTATAGCCCAGGTTAAGGCATTTAGGCTTTAAGTTCATAGGCGCACTTTCATCGGCAGACCCCTTTTCCTTATCATCCTTAACCTTGTTGTCTTCTTCGGATATTATCTTTGAAAGCTCAATAGCACCCACTATCAGGCCTCCATGTTTTATAGGAAAGGATATATTATCCGTAATTGTGTCTTCTACATACAAGTTCTTTACCAATTGCCCTTTTCTCTCAATTAACTTTTCTTTTTCCATACATTCATAAAGCGAACTATTCGATTTGGTTATATTATAGAACACATCAAGCAGCTTTTTCCCCACAATTGACTCTTCCATTTTCTTATCGATATCAGGATTAAATTTTACAGTAAAAAGAATAGTTCCTTCTTTATTAATGATTGTAATACCATCAATGTAATCCAATCCGCCATATAAAGATATGATAATCACCGCCTTTAAATGTATTCTGGAGATAGAATTCCTATTAAAACTCAGTATAATATGCTTGTCCTAATAGTGTCAATAACTAGTAAATACCACATAAGATAAATCCCAGGCCCGGAACAATAGGTTAGTTGCCATTGTCAACAAAGCTGTTTTCCCAGGCCTCCACATAACGGCCGGTAGCCCACTCCGCCATTACAACAGTCTCTCCCCCCTTCAGGGGTGCATTCCCCAAAGGCTGGTTTTCCAGTTTACCGTTGCTGATGCCGAATATAACAAGCTCCGTCTTTGTAATAACAAGGGCAATATCCCTGTTGGGAGAAGTAAAGACATCTACCGCTTCCGGGACCCTGTCCTTAACCGCAGTCCAGGGAACAGACAGCTCATCAAAGAAAATCAGCTCTTTGGGCGGTATTACATTGATATTATAGTCAGCAAAACCAGCCTTACCGTCCTTCCTGTAATTGATTCTCCCCTTAAAAAACCAATGTCCCATTTTCCGTTCCAACCCGAAGGAAGCATTCTGTCCTATATTCCCGGCAAGACTGCCGTCATCAGCTTTCAGCGCCTCTATTGCCTTTTTTCTTCCCTCTTCCATGGAAGCAGCTCCCGCTTCACCGGATAAATCCGAAATCTTTACTGCCTTTATACCCGGAAGGCTGTCTATGGGCAGCACCTGAAGCGTGCTCTCCGATGTATCCAACCCTTTGCTTTCAATGGATACATAATCATTGCCCACATAGCGGATGCGCCTTGTGATACTGCCGGTCTCTGCATCCTCTTTTGCAGGCTCAACGGACATATCCGTTTTTTCTTCCTTTTGCTCCGTCGCCACCGGATGTGCGGTAATGGTTCCTGTTGTCTCCATTCGCCAGAACCCGCTTCTTCTGGGAAAAAGGATATCCTCTATATCAAGCATCGGATGAAGCTTCTTATCTGTTGAAGCTATCCAAAGTGTCCGGTAATTATACGCATTATCCCCTTTATTATTGCGTCCTGTATCCGGCGAACAGAAGCCTACCAGTACGCCTGTCTTTGGCATTCCCTTGCCGTTATCTGCCGCCGGGTCAAGACTTCCGGCAATTTCATGATATTTTATATCAGAACGCTTGCTTACCTTATCGGATATTTTCTTCAGGTAGAGGCTTCGGTTATCTATTTCCAATATCAATGCTTCACTGCCGATCCTGATTATTTCACAAAGGAACTTATCCTCATCCGTAACGGTAATGATGTCCAATTCCCTGTCAGGCGTGTCCAGCTCCCTTGGAAAGGCTTTGTGCCCATACAACAGATACTCTTCCTTATTCACCCTTTTTATTTTATAACGGGGCTTTTCCAGTATATTATCCCCCAGCAGGACATAATCCGCTGAAAACTGAAGCTCTTTTCCCGGCCATGGCTCCGGAAGCTCTTCCAGCTTCAAGGCTCCGCTTTCTATTGCTCCGGCAACCTCCCAGGTTCCGGCAACCGGTACCAGCCGGTTCATGGGTGAAGCGATCTTATCGGCGGACTCCCTTGAACCGTCAGCACAACCTGCGGCAAAGAGCATTATTAAAAGAAAAATAAAACAGGCATAGTACTTTTTCATTTAATCACGCTCCTGCTGCGGCAATGTTATCAATACCTCAGTCCCCTGATCAATCCGGCTTTTTATTTCCAGGGTTCCATGCATCAGACCTATTATTTCGTCGCAAATGGACAAACCTATGCCGTTACGGGATTTGCTTGACTTGCCTTTGTAGAATTTCTCTTTTACCTTGGGCAGCTCTTCCTCAGCAATGCCGCACCCCGTG
Source organism: Clostridia bacterium BRH_c25 (assembly GCA_001515955.1). The sequence continues at coordinate 3,666 of LOES01000176.1, forward strand.
TCCCTTATACGGAAGACGAAGCTGTCCTGGACATAATGTGCCGCAAGGGATACGCTTCCGCCTGCCGGTGTAAACTTGAAGGCATTGTCCAGCAGATTTATAAAAACCTGTTTCAGCCTGTTCTCATCCGTATCCATTAAAGGAAGCTCCGAATCCCAGGAAACTTGAAAATCAATCTGCTCCCTTATTGCTCTCGGACTTAACTGCTTTCGTATATGCTCCAGAATGCTTGTGACCTCAACGGGTTTCTTTTCCAGCAAAATTTTCCCGGAAACAAACTTAGAAAAGTCCAAAAGCTCCTCCACCATATGGGTAAGCCTGTCGCTTTCCTTCTCAATAATATCAAGCCCATCCATCAGGATATCCCTGTCTTCAAAGCCATTCTTCAGAGTGACTGCCCACCCCTTTATGGAGGTCAGCGGCGTCCTCAGCTCATGGGAAACGGATGAAATGAAGTCGTTTTTCAGCTGCTCCTTTTTCAATATTTCTCTTGCCATGTAGTTCAAGGTATCCGAAAGCTTTCCGATTTCGTCCCCGGATTTTTTTACGCTTTCAGCCCTGAAATCCCCGGAGGCCATTTTTTCGGCTGAAGCAGTAACCTCCTTCAACGGCCTGACAATGGAATTTGCAAGGAAAAGACTAAAAAAGCCGGAAATCATAATAACCAATCCCCCAAAGCCTATGAACACAAAGGCGATCCGCCGGATATCACGGTTTATTTCTCTCAGGGATGCAATAAACCGCAGCACACCTACAATTTCATCTCCGGATTTGAGAGGATATGAAATCGCCATGACCTTTGACTCGTCATAGCCCACATCGCCGATCCATTTCCCCTTTTGCCCCGCCAAAGCTTTTTGAACATCCTCCATTTTGGATGTATCCTGAGGGATAATTCCTATGGAATCCATAAGTATATTGCCTAATGTATCAATTATTTCAACCTGTACCGATGCCTGCTTCCAGAAGGTATCCACATTGTTCAGTACATTCTCATGCAGGGTCGCATCAGAGAAATATCTGAAATAGAGATTAGAGGACACCTTGATCTGGTTAGACAGATTATCCTCCAGGTTCTGGTAATAATTCTGCCTTACCAGCCCGATCAGGGAGACCTCCAGGATAACAACGGTTATAATAATGATAAAAAGAAAATTGACAACCAGCCTCTTTTTTATACTTTTCATTTCATTCTCCACGCAACCGGTACCCTACTCCCCAAACAGTCTCAATAAACTGCGGACTTGAAGGGTCATCCTCGATTTTTTCCCTTATTCTTCGTATGTGTACATCGACCGTTTTCATATCGCCGAAGTAGTTTTTGCCCCATACGATATTAAGAAGCTCATCCCGGCTGAAGGCCTTACCCGGATATTTCATCAAAACCTTCATAATTGTAAACTCCGTCGGTGTAAGCTCAATTTCTGTTTTTCCCTTATAGAATCTTTGTGCTGCCGTATCCAGCTTCAGATCTATATATGAAAGGCAAGAATCCGCCACAAGCCTTACACTGTCGGCTTTTCTAAGGTTTGCCCGGATACGCGCAATCAGCTCCAACGGATTAAAGGGCTTTACCATGTAATCATCGGCGCCAATCTCCAGACCCATTATTTTATCCATATCCTGCCCCTTGGCAGTCAGCATTATGATAATCACCGCCGGCATGATCTCCCGGAGCCTTTGACATACCTCAAAACCGTCAATCCCCGGAAGCATGATGTCCAGAATAACGGCTTCGGGTATAAAGCTCTTAAAATGCTCCAGAGCTTTCTCTCCGCTCTCTACCTCCAGCACATCGAAGCCGCTGCGGTTTAAGTTAATGGCTATAAACCGGCGGATGGAGGCTTCATCCTCCACAATCATCACCTTGATTTTCCCTGTATCCAAAAGTATTACCCCACTTTCCGGCTTTACGAACCAATCCGGCAATCAGCTCACTTTTATATAGCATCATCTATATTGTATCAGAAGATATATTTATAAAGTGTTACAAAACGGTTAACAACACTATCATTTCTTAATCCTCCTGTAACCAATTTTAACTTATTTGTAAATCAATGTCGAAAGAAAAGCGGTAGCATAAAAGTAACAAAGCGATTTTGGGTTTACAAGGGGGAAGAGATCATGTCCAATCTTTTTAAAAGAATATTATCAGTTATTGTTTTAGCTTTAATGCTGGTACCGGTTGTAGGCTTTCAGCGAATTATGCCAATGGAATCCTCAGTCGCAGTTCCGGGAAGTGAAAGCAGTCCGGAAGTCAAAATCAGTGATGGGACAAGCCCCGATCCGGAAGAAGCCTCAAAACCGGCTGAGGAAGAAGATAATCAGTTGAGCAGCAGCATTCTTATGGAGGAGCGAAAGCTTTACCCGGCTGCAGATATCCGAAACAGGAAAAAAGCTTACCTGACCTTCGACGATGGTCCCTCTCCCTTGGTTACGCCGAAAATATTGGAAGTACTGAGAGAGTATGATATAAAAGCGACCTTTTTTGTTATCGGTAAAATGGCCGAGCAGAATCCGAAGCTTGTGCGTCAAATACAGGAGGAAGGACATTATATCTGCAATCATACCTATTCACATAATTACAAGCTCATTTATTCAAGCCCTGATAATTTTATGGCTGATGTGAAAAAGTGGGAAGAGGTATTAAAAAATATCCTGGGCGAAGACTTTGAAACCAACACGCTAAGGTTTCCGGCAGGTTCCTTCGGAAAAAAGCGGCAGCCTTTCCGGGAGCGTGTGAAGGAGGAAGGTTATATAAGCATTGACTGGAACGCCCTGAACGGCGATGCCGAAGCCCTGCACATTCCGGCAGATGTGCTTATCGACAGAATCAAGGAAACCACAGAAAATAAAAATAATGCCGTTGTGCTAATGCACGACAGCAATACCAAGGATACAACGGCAGAAGCTCTGCCTGAGATCATCAACTATCTCATAACCGAGGAGTACTCCTTTGAAACCTTGGATAACTATAAATTGAAGAGCAGTGAGGTGGCAAAATGAAAAAAAGAAAATCAATGGTCTTGTTGATTATTGTTATTGCATCGGCTATATTGCTTTGGAGCAATGTGTTTTATCCTCCTTACTCCTCAAAAACTGATCTCTCACTAAAGGAAAATACTGTTTTTCCGGAGGCTTCCCCAAAGGAGCAGGAGGCCAAAGTCACAAATATTGCCCTTTTTGGTATTGACACCGGACGTGAAAAATATGAAGCTGCCCATTCGGATGCCATCATGGTTCTTTCCATAGATAAGTCCAATAAAAAAATAAAGCTGACTTCCTTCATGCGTGATACCTATGTCGAGATCGAAGGTCATGGCAAAAACAAGCTGAATGCGGCTTATACCCTTGGCGGTCCGGAGCTTGCCGTCAAAACCCTGAACCGGAATTTCGGTCTGGATATTACGGATTACGCTATTGCAGACTTTGTAGGCCTTTCCAATATCATCGATACCATGGGTGGTGTCGAAGTGGAGATCAAGGAAAAGGAAATCCAGGAGATAAATAAATATATGAAAGAGGTCGCCGAAATGAAAAAGGAAAAGGCTACCCCCGTAAAAGAAGCCGGACTGCAGCTTCTGAATGGCAATCAAGCTACTGCCTATGCCCGGATCAGAAAAGTAGGCGAAGGTGATTTTGACCGGGCTGAAAGGCAAAAAAATGTCCTGTCCGCATTATTTGGGAAGCTTGAAAACCAAGACATCACCAAATATCCGGGTATTGCAGCAACCCTGCTTCCCTATATTAAAACAAGCCTTTCTGCGGGGGAAATCGTATCAACCGGAATAGATGTACTGAGACAGGGAATAGGTGATCTGGACTGGTACCGTTTCCCATTGTACGGCTATTGTAAAGGAGAGATAATTCAGGGCGTCTGGTATCTTACCACCGACCTCTCACTGACCCGGGAGCATATACACCAGTTCATATACCAGGATGTCAAGGTACAGGCTTTGAAAAGCTCGTTTTAAGGTGCCAGGGAAAGCCGCTGAAAAACGGCTTCCCTGGCACTTAAGGTTAAGGTTCTCCCGAGGCTTAACTGGCACCTAACCTATTAACGCTCAATGTGATATTGTCTTCTGGACCGCTGAAATCATCGACCTTTCTATTTGGGACTAACGGGGCTCAATCACTTTCAAGCCTACTACCTAACTGTCAACGCTTAATATGCAAGATTACTCTCACCTATCCATGACTCGCTACTGATGACTTGGTTTAGTCTTATCAGGCAGGATTCTCACCTGCTAAATTATTCGTCATTTCCCAGACGCACCAGCGGTTTCCCCGGCACTTATTCTGCAAAAAGATTTACTTATCTGAATATATCGCCAGCCGATATACCTGGCAATCTAAAAATACCATCGATCATCAAAGAGCAGGTGCCAGGCAGACGTTTAGACGGTTATTTGTTCGCACCCTCGTTTTTATATATCATATCCTTTACCGAGCTTTCTGTTATATTGATGTTATGTGCGATTTCCTTATATGTATACTTCAATGCTAACGCTGCTCTTGTGTATTCCAGCTTATATTGTGTCAGCCGACTTTTTCTTGAGCCCGATTTTACCAATTCATAGTCTTCATCATTTATTCCTGTTTCTATCAGTATCTCATCCAGCCGCTTTCTTTCCTCTGTTTTTCTCCTGCTTAAACACATTAGCTGATATGCTTCATCTCCGATTACTTTCTCTTCAGCATAATCTTTTTCCTCTTTCTCAGCCATCAACTCCGTATATTTTTTTACTGCCTCATCTCTATCAGCATCCAGCATACTAAGTACTATATCTACATTTACAAAACCCTTGATTCCCTTTCTGTAAAAGATATCACTGCTCCACTTATATCCACTGACTGTCTGGCACATACCTGCTTGCACAGGATTTTAATGTATGTATCTCAGTACCCATATCAAATATCTCTCATCCTGTACCAGAGTCGCTTTGTATCTTCCCTGGAACACATGCCCTACTCTCTTATATTTTCCATTGAAATATTTGCTGTACTTGTTATTAATCTGGTGCATTATCTCCTGAAGCTTTTTATCCATTGTCTGTACCAGGATGTGATAATGGTTGTCCATCAAGACATATCCGAATATACGGTAGTTCATTCCTTC
>LOES01000177.1 GCA_001515955.1 Clostridia bacterium BRH_c25
ATCCTGCCCACCTTAAGAAGTGAGCCTGCCAGAAAAGCTCCGGTGCTCCCTGCAGATACGAAAGCATCACATTGACCATCCTTTACAAGCTTAAGCCCTACTACCATTGAAGAATTCTTTTTATGCTTGATTGCATTTACCGGTGCTTCATCAACATTTATTATCTCTGAAGCTTCAACAATATTGACCTTAGGATTCTTCTTATCTTCCTCACTGAGATACTTCACTATCTCATCCTTCAGACCCACAAGATACAGCTCTGCTCCATATTCACGAAGAGCCAGAATAGAGCCGTCTATTATAGCTCTCGGCGCATTGTCTCCACCCATTACATCAATAGCAATTCTCATATTCAATCTCCTATTCATCAAATTGTCTATTTACTAAAGGATACCAGAATGAATTTACCTCTGAATACTTCAGTCTGTTTTACCTTTATAAAAACCCATACAAAATAATTATTGCCTCTGGTTCTTACGACCTCTGCTTTTGCAATTAACTTATCACCTGCAAAAACAGGGCTTTTGTATTTAATATTTGCGACCCCTATAAGAGCAACATTAGCATCAATAACCGCGATAGCCAAGGATTCAGCCTGGGCAAATATGTACTGTCCCTTCACTACATTTGTCTTTTCAAAAGCAAAGCCGCTGTCGGTTTCCAGTATGGAAATTCCGCTTACGCCAAGATTCAAATCAACCAGTTCTCCCATTATCTCTTTTCCCTGAAGGGACCTGACCTTTGTATAATTCTCTTCCGCCACATTCTTTATGCGCTCCCTGAGCTCCGGTATTCCTAATTCAAGCCTGTCAAGCCTTATGGTCTGTATGCTTACATTGAAGCCTTCAGCAAGCTCTTCATCAGTAAGAAAAGGGTCTATCTTTATTCTGTCCGACAGACTCACCAGTCTTTCTTTTTTACTAATGCTCTTTTGCTTCATATACAGACCCCCATACCAATCATGTTTTTGTTTTAGTATCTGGTACTAATATTAGTATATAATAGTTGCCAGTAAAAATGCAATAGGAAAATTAAAAATATTTGGTATTCCTGTATAGTCTCGTTGCGCGTTACGAGTTGCGAGTTACGCGTGGTTGACCGGGCAAGTGCTTCGAAGTAATTACCCTAATCGCGAAACGCGTAACGCGCAACCCGTAACCAGAGAAAACAATAATCACCAGAGTATTAAATGCTCAGTATAATATATAGTCATAATACAGGTATTCACAAAAAATAAATAGTTCCCTCATTACAAAATTTGCATTGAGGAAACCATATAAACCTTTTTATTATTCTTCTACCTTTATAACTGTTCTGTCCTTATAGTAGCCGCAGGCTTTGCATACCCTGTGAGGCAGCTTCGGCTCATGACACTGCGGACATGAAACCAGTCCCGGCAAAGCCAACTTCCAGTTAGCTCTTCTTTTATCTCTTCTCGCTTGTGAGTGTCTTCTCTTCGGTAAACCCAATATAAACACCTCCTTACTTTCTGTCGAGCAGCTTGCTTAAAGCTTGCATTCTGGGATCAATTTCTTCGCTTTTGCATTGGCAGTCGATACTGTTTTTATTCTTACCGCATATCGGACAAAGTCCTTTACAGTTCTCGCTACAAAGTGGCTTCATGGCAAGCTTTGCTGCAATATCACCAAGCACAAGATCCTTGATGTCCACCTTGTCAGTCTTGTAGATATAAAAGTCTTCCTTATCATCCTTGGACTCTTTGACAAAAACATAATTTGAATCTACTTCCACTTTTTCCTTGAATTTTTCAAGGCATCTGGAGCAGGTTCTCTCAACCTGGGCAGTGATACTGAGATCTACATTTATTTTACCCTCATAATTGACTGCACTGCCTTTTACTGTCACCGGCGACACTATATTCAACCTTTCGCCGCAAAATTCAATAACGTTGTCATCAAGATGGTCTGTTATTTCAAACTTCTCCCTAAAGCCTTCGGATTTAGAAATCCTGGTAAAATTCAGTTCCATTCAACCACCTACAATTTTGTGTGTAATTAACAAATTTTATTATACAAATCAAAGTATGTTTTGTCAAGCAAAAACACTTCACAGAGAGTTTGTGCACTCTTATAAAAATTATTACATAATAGTAGAAAAATACGCACTAGCGTGCGCAGATGCGAGATACGGGGATGTCTGGGTATTGCTTAAGGGGCAAAGATCCTTCGCGTTGCTCAGGATGACATATATGGTTGTATATAGCTATAATGTCAATATAATTTTCGCCGTGTCCTTCCGTGTTACACGTACCTGGACCTATAAGGAATACCCGAGCTTTTCTCGTATCTCGTATCTCGAGTCTGAAGAATGCTTCGCATTCTTATTCCAGCACGAAATGGCCTGGTTCGGCTTCAACCCACTTTGAAGTCTTACTGTCACACTGATGATTGCCGGGATTATAAAAGTCTACCTTTCTATGCTTTTCCAGCCTGGGGTTCGGAATCGGAATGACTGACAGCAACCCCTTTGTATATGGGTGAAGCGGATTGTTATAGAGTGTCTCCGTTTCTGCCAGTTCAACAATCCGGCCTTTGCTGATTACGGCAACCCGGTCGGTGATAAAACGTACCACTGACAAATCATGTGCAATAAACAAATATGTTAAACCAAGCCTTTTTTTCAGGTCATTCATCAAATTCAAGACCTGTGCCCTTATAGAAACGTCCAATGCAGAAATCGGTTCATCAGCAATAATAAGCTCCGGCTCCATAACAAGGGTTCGGGCAATGCCGATGCGCTGCCGCTGCCCTCCTGAAAACTCATGGGGAAAACGGGAGGCAAACTCAGGCAGCAGTCCGACGTTTAATAGTGCTTGTTCAACCTTTTGCTTTCTTTCTTCTTCCGTACGGTAGTTTCTTGTGTTGTACAAGCCTTCCGATACTATATAATCTACTTTGGCACGTTCATTAAGGGATGCCATGGGATCCTGGAATATCATTTGAATTTTACGGATAACCTCCTGATCAAGAGCTTTATCAATTTTTCCGTTAATCTTACGGCCCTTAAAGAGAATATCTCCGTGACTCGTCTCGTTGATTCGGATAATTGCTCTGCCGATTGTGGTCTTTCCTGAGCCTGACTCACCTACCAAACCAAGGGTCTCTCCTTTATAAATATCAAAGTTCACATGGTTGACAGCAACATATTTCTTCTTCTTATTTCCGAACTCGACACACAAATCTTTAATTTCCAAAAGCTTCTCAGGTTTACTCATTATACAACCTCCCACTTTGCACGGATTGCCTCAATTGATTTAGGCCGTTCTACTTTGGGAGCCCGGGGGTCCAGCAGCCAGGTTTTGGCCTTATGAGTTTCACTGACATCAAAATAGGGCGGACGATGAACAAAATCAATCTTAAGTGCTTTTGGATTTCTCGGTGCGAAAGCATCTCCCTTAATCTCCTTGAATAAATTAGGAGGTGTACCGTAAATGGTATATAGGGGCTCTCCTTTTTCACCAAGCTGCGGCAAGGATGATAATAATGCCCATGTATATGGATGCTGCGGATCGAAGAATATATCTTCGCTTGTACCAATTTCTACGATATCCCCTGCATACATCACGGCGACCCTGTCCGCAACGTGTGCGACAACACCCAGATCATGGGTAATATATATAATTGTAAGGTTGTATTTCTCCTGCAAGCTTTTTAACAGCTGCAGTATCTGAGCTTGAATAGTAACATCCAGTGCCGTGGTGGGTTCGTCACAAATGAGCACTTCCGGCCTGCAGGCGATGGCGATGGCGATAACAACACGCTGGCGCATACCCCCCGAAAACTCGAAGGGATATTGATTATAACGCTTTTCAGGCTCAGAAATTCCAACATCTGTGAGAATACTTACAACTGCATGTTTAGCAGCTTCGCCTTTTAACCCCTGATGAAGCTCAATTGCCTCTTGTACCTGTTTTCCAACAGTTTTTAGCGGGTTTAGCGAGGTCATAGGGTCCTGGAAGACCATCGCAATTTCTTTACCTCTGATTTTTAGCCAATCTTTTTCAGTTTTGTACCGTGCCAAGTCCTTACCTTTATAAAGAATTGAACCTGAGTCTATCCAACCGTTTTTGTCCAATAATCCCATGAAGGCTTTTGTGAAAACTGATTTTCCTGAGCCCGATTCTCCGACAATCGCCAAGCTTTCCCCTTTATATAGTTCCATACTGGCTTCACGAATAGCCGTAAGCGTTTTTCCGCGAAGATTAAACCGGATGACAAGGTCTTTTACCGATAGGATACTTACAGGTGCTTCCATCTTTCCACCTCCTAAACATGATTCCTGGGATCTGCTGCATCACCAAAAGCATTACCCATAACATAGAATGAAATTGTAATAACCGATAGTACAATTGCCGGGAAGAACAGCTGGTATCTTAAGGAAGGGCTCATCATTACAAGCCTGCCTTCGTTAATAAGATTTCCCAGGGAAGGTATATCCACCGGCAGCCCTAAGCCGATATATGTTAAAAATACTTCCATTCCGATTGCAATCGGAATAGCAAGCGCAATTCTCAGCATGATTACCGAGACCAAATAAGGCAGCAGGTTTTTTGTAATAACTCTAGCCGTTGATGTTCCCAGACACCGGGAGGCAAGGTTATACTCCTGATCTCTTATTATCACTATCAGATTACGGATCTGACGTGCTACAGTAAGCCAACCCGTTATGCACATTGCAAATATAAGCGTTGAAAGGGAAGGTCGCATAATGTAGGTAAGCAGTACTAGGATTACGGTAGTAGGTATATTGTCAAATATATTGTAAATTTCTGTAAACAAGTGCTCCAGCTTACGCACATAACCCCATATTGCACCCACTATAATACCTATAAGGGCTGTAAGAAATCCAACTACAACACCGATGTAAAGCGAGGTTCTTGTACCGCTCCAGATGCGTGCCCACAGATCCTGGCCTATGGAATTGGTACCGAACCAATACTCCGCATCTGGAGGATGGTTCCTGAGCTGCATTTTGGTAGCCGGATCCAGATATATCTCATTGGGCAATTTCTGATTGGGCAAATATGGCTGTATCACTGTAAAAAACAATAATACCAGTATAATTATCAATAAGGCAAAAGCAACCCTGTTCTTAAGAAACACCTGCCAGGTCGAACGCCAGTAGGAATAGTTCGAGTAGCCCCCAAGCTCCGCTGCCCGGGCGTCATATTCTGCCAGGGTAAAAAGTGTCTCATCAATTCTGTCGTTAGGTTTTTTCAATACACTGCTCATTATCTGCTACCTCCCTGATGTTCAAGTTTGATACGCGGATCACACAGGGCCATAAGCAAATCACCCATGAAAAGGCCGATAATACTTACCGCGGAATATATCAGAACCAATGCCTGAACAAGCGGGTTATCCTGTCTCTGAATAGCATCTATCAAAAGTCCGCCCATACCCGGTATGGAATATAGATACTCTATGTACAGGGAACCGGCGATGGTAAGCAGAATGGAAGTAGGAAGGTATTGGGCCATTGGTACGAAGGCATTGCGCATAACGTGCCGCACCATTACGGCACTGTTTTTCAAGCCCTTTGCCCGCGCCAGGCGTATGTAGTCCTTGTTCAGTTCATCCACCATATACCGTCTCATCCACATGGCATATCCTGCCATGCTGCCCAGGGACATTGAAACAATCGGCAGTATCCAGCTGACTGGCTTATCCACATCGAAGAGTATTGGCAGCTTGAACCATTCCGTAGTATAAAGCTGAATGAAAAGATAGTATACCGCAGCCGGCACGGCGTTTATAACAACTATATAGACGGTTCCAAGCTTATCCCACAGCTTTCCTTTATATTGTGACATCAGGATACCCAGGCCTATTCCAAAAACAAGCGAAACCCCTATTGAAGCGAGTCCCAGGTAAAGTGAATAGTATACTTTTCCCTTCAGGATCACTGATACAGGTACTTTAGGGCGGTAAATAATAGATGTGCCCATATCCCCCCGTAAAAGCCTGATGTAAAAGTTCTTAAGCTGTATGTGCATTGGATCTCTTAAGCCATATGACCGGAGTATATTCTCTTTTTGTACATGATCAAGCTTGTCGGAACCGACACCGAAGTAACCTTCTTCAGGCATGAGGCGCATAAGCAAGAACACAACAGTAACGACTATAAAAAGGGTCAGTGCAGACTGCAGAATGCGTTTTAACGAATATTTTAACATATTTTTCCTCCTTTTTTGAGGTATGGGAAGTTATGAAACAAAGACGATTTTTCAACCGCCCTTGCTCCATAACATATATTATTCAGGAAACCCTTCAGGCATTAATATTTTGCATTCTTAAGAGCTGCTTCCCTTTCTTTCTTCCATGTATCATAAGCTGCGTTCCATTCCTCTGTATTCATTGACTCTGCATGAATTTTCTGCCATTTATAACGCAGATAGGATACACCAAAAGCTGAGTACGGTCCCTCCAGCGGATTCAGCTTGGAGGCTGTATACCCGCCGCCGCCCAAACCATAGGGAATCACAAAAGCTTTATCGATAAAATATGCTTCCGCATCGGCAAAGAGCTGATACCTCTTGCCCAGGTCAGTCAATTCAGCTTTTGCCTCTTTTAGCAATTTCTCATATACTTCATACAGGTTCTGCCCGTTTTCATCCTTTTCCGTAATGAATTCCGGGAAGTTGTAGTTTGAGTCCCTGATGAAAGGGTCCGTATAGGTCTCAGGATCAGCATAGTCAGGACCCCAGTTGCATTCCTGGAGTGCATAATTTCCGGCCCTTCTTGTTGCATCCAGATATCCGGTAGGAGGATAAGCTTCGATAGCTATATCAATATAATCGGTACCAAGCAGCTTCTCCAGCTGCTGCTCGACAACCTGAGCCCTGTTGGTAGCTTCAGTTCCTCCAGAATTGTACGGCATTAATATTTTTACCGGGAATTTCGCTTTTCCCTTAAGCTCTTCAAGAGCAGCTGCCTTATATTTCAGAGCTTCGCTTTCATTGAAGGAATCCCTGTTGGCAATTGCCGCCAGATTGCCTGTTTGTGTATAGTCCAGGCTATTTGCCGTAGCAAATTCCTTTGGTGTGATGGTGCTTGTGATCCTCTTTTCAGGATCATAAGGCTCTGAGGTCAGCATTGCAGCCTTGCGGTCCAATGCATGTAATAAGGATTTGCGGAAATTGACGTTATTTACTGCAACCTTCCAATTGTCCGGCTCAAAGGAAGCATCAAATGTAGGTTTAAAATTAAATGCATAGAAATAAGTATATGGGCTTGTTCTTCTTGGGTGAATCATATCCTTTTTCGCAGGGTCCTTCATCCATTCGTCAAGACTGGATGCAGGAATTATTTCAATATATGAAACATCTCCGCGCAAATAGAGCTCGCTTTCCAAAGTAGCGGCTTCCTTGTTGTATTTATAATTAAGCTTCTGGATATGGACATTGTCCTTATCCCAGTAACTTTCATTCTTAACCAGCACTCTTCTAGTCTGGGGCTCAAAGGTTTCCAATATGTAAGCTCCATTATAGAGGAGTGTCGTATTGTCGGTTCCGAAACGGTCGCCCATCTCGTTCAGGAAAGCGCCGTTAACCGGGAAGAAGCAAACGTAGTTGAGCATGGATAAGAAATAGGGAACCGGCTTTGACAATGTATATTCGAGGGTATTGGCATCCACGGCCCTTGCACCCACCTGGGAAAAGTCTTTGATTTCCCCGTTATAATAAGCTTCGGCATTTTTAATAACACTATATATTATTTGTGATGTTTGGGATGCCTTTGCGGGGTCAAGTATGTACTTCATCGAGTCGACAAAATCCTGGGCTGTCATTTTAGCATATTCTTTACCTTCATTAGTAACCCACGTTACGTTATCGCGAAGCTTAAGGGTCCAGACAAGCCCATCCGGTGAAGATGTCCATTCCGTAGCAAGACACGGCTGAATTACACCATAATTGTCATATTCAATAAGGGTATCTATCAGATTTCCTGCCAATCCGTATTCTGTTTCCTTAGCTGTCACCAGATAGTTAAGTGTTGTCATCTCATCGTAGTATACTGTTGAAAACTCCTGTACCACTTCAGGCTCCTTGGTTTCCGCCGTCGTTGGTTCTGTCGGTTTGCTGCCGGTACAGCCGGCAAGGGATGCAATCACCATAAGCATCACAAGTAATAATGATAGTATTCTTTTTTTCACTAAAAACCCCTCCTTTATTTTTTTAATTAAAAGGGCTTCTATTTAAGATTTTAACAACCAAGGAAGCCCTTTTAGAAACTCGTTTAACGGAGCATGACAAATCAAGGATGAATATATTCTCCTACTCGTTAAAAAAAATCCAGTAGAAAATAGAATTATTTTCTACTGGATTTTGAATACGTAGTTAAGTAAACAAAGCAGTAGCCATTACAGCTTTTATACTCTTATATAAATAGTATTCGCTGTAAACGCAAATATCCCTGCTGACTCCAGTAAAATTTCTAAATTTTTAATATATTCAGTTATTTTAACAATCTTGATTTCCGTGTCTTCAGTGTTACCCGTTCTCCGTAACCTTTCTATAGATAATTTTATAATCCCATACCAAACATTGTGCCGGTTCCGGTCTGCTTTTTATCAAGATCCTCCCTGTAATCCTTACTCCCTTTGTTAAAGCTGTTTATAAGCGTGTAGCCTTCCCTGCCAGTTGCATGTACATATCGCCCTTCACCAATACAAACCGCTACATGCCCGGGGAAGAAAAACAGATCTCCCGGCTTTGCTTCCTCTCTTTTGATGGCTTTGAGGTATTTCTGCTGTGGACCTGCATCCCTCGGCAAAAGATATCCGTTCATCATATAAGCCATTCCTGACAATCCTGAACAATCAATGCCAAAATGACTCTTTCCTCCCCATCTGTACTGGGTATCCAGATAATCCAATGCTGTTTCAACAATTCTTTTCCTCAGCTTTTCTTCATCAGCAGCTACGGACAGCTTTTCTATATGCCGGGCAAAGCCTGTTCTTATCCAACCCCAACTGCCATCTGCAAGTCCTATTTTCTCCCATTTGTCCTCAAAGACTCCTGTATACTTTATCAGGCAGCCTCTTACCAGCGTTGCTGCAACCCTGCTTCCATATTTGGGCTCCGACATTACATCCACTGTCAGTCTCCAGACAGCATAATTCTCATCCTGCCATCGGTCAGCTGCAGCATTGTCAAGCACCAGATCATTCTTATTCACATATCCGCAATAATCATAATGAGTCTTTACCTTGTACCATGAATCATCCTTCTTCTCAACTATTTCCAGCACCATTCCATGAAGCACTTCATCCGCCAATTCACTGTTAAAATCAGGTATCATATTTACCGCTGAAACATTTTTCAGAACTATGGCTCTTTCCATATCCATTCCTCCTTTACTTCAATCCGTTTATACCCAGGCCGCAGCTTTCAGGTAAAACAATTCTGCTGCCTGCTACCCGGACACCCCCGTCAATAGGATCCTCAGCCATTAAATCTACAGCATCAAGATCTGCCCTTGTTATATTCAGCTTTCCGCAAGCCAGATGTGCTGCTGCAGTAATCCCGATTTTACTCTCAATCATGCTTCCCATCATGCATTCCACGCCACAGCTTTCGGCCATAGCATTTATTTTAAGTGCATTATGCAGTCCTCCGCATTTCATAAGCTTTATATTCAGGATATCTGCCGCTCTAAGCTTAAGTATTCTAAAGCCGTCCTCCGGCGAGAACAGTGACTCATCTGCCATTATAGGTGTCTCTACATTATCAGTTACATATTTCAGGCCCTCTATATCATGGGCCTTGACAGGCTGCTCCACCAGCTCGATATTCATTCCCATATCCTCAAGCTTTCTTATGGCTCTTACTGCCTCCTTTGCATTCCAGCCCTGATTGGCGTCAAGAATAAGTCTGATATCACTGCCTACTGCTTCCCTTATTCTTTTTACCCTCACTATGTCAAGCTCACTATCCAAGCCTACTTTTGTTTTTAATATTGTATAACCTCTCTGTACATAGGCTATTGCGTCTTCAACCATTTCCTCCGGAGAATTTACACTTATGGTAATATCAGATTCAATTTCCTTGCTTGCCCCTCCGAAGAGCTTATACAACGGCATTTTAAAAAGCTTTCCGTATAAATCATACAAGGCTATATCAACGGCAGCTTTTGCACTGCTATTCTTGTATAGGGAGCTATGAAGCTTTTTCATCAATGGATCAAACTCTTCTATATCCATTCCTACTATTGCGGGGCTGATAAAATTCAAAACAGCACCATTTATTGAATCCATCGTATCCCCTGTAATAACAGCTGTGGGAGGCGCACCCCCGAAGCCTGTCTGCCCGTCATCGGTGTGTATTTTAACAATTATACTTTCAGACACGCTTGTTTGCCGCAGTGCCGTTTTAAAGGGCTTCTTCAGTGGAGTAGTGAGCGTCATAGTCTCAATATGTGTTATTTTCATTCTATTCCTCCTAATTTTTTAATTTATGTATTTTTTGCTTCCAACAGGACTTGTCTACCCGCTTCAAAGGTCTGTTATTATAATGGAAAGTTCCCTTTTCAGTGGACTTATGATCTATAAAATCCTCCACAACATGGTAAATATTTTATTTGTACTTACGTGCTTTTTATGTTATTTTAAAGTTGATATTATAAATTCCAATATTGAGGAGGAATAGTATGATTTACCCAGAGAATTCATTATATATAGTCGGCAATTCCAAATCCCAGATGAACAACCCCATTACACAAATGTACGGCCAGTTCTTCATCGGCTTCATTGTAGATAACGAAAGCGGCAGAATACTCGATGCAGAGTGTGACGCCATCATTACACTGACAAACAGTATACTGAAGGATATTCTGATCGGAAAAAACATGATCACGGATTACGAGGCGATCAGGAACAATATCAACCTGCGCTATCTTGGCTCTTCTCAAAAAGCAATACTGGTAGCTTTTAAGGATGCCCAGAAGAAATATCTTGACTTCAAAAGCGGCAAGCCTTTAGAACTGTAAATGTCCCCGTATTAACGAACCGGTCATTTTTCAAGGTGTATACTATAGCTGTTCATACTCCAGAAGGTCCTCGTAGGTTTCCCTTCTTACTACTACCCGGGACTCTCCATTATTAACCATTACCAATGCCGGTCTTGTCAATCTGTTGTAA
>LOES01000178.1 GCA_001515955.1 Clostridia bacterium BRH_c25
CAAATATTAATAAAAGATTGATTGCCAGATATGGTCAGGGTCTTAAGGTTACCAGTGCACCCGGGCAGGGCACAACGGTGGAGATAAAGATCCCTCTGGCAGAGCTTTGGGGAAGTGAGGTTGAATAAATGCTGAGAATTATATTGGTGGATGACGAGGAAGATACATTGCGGGAAATAGAAGAAATATTATCAGGGGATCGCAGGCTGCAAATAGTGGGTACATTTACCGACCCGCTGAAAGTCCTTGAACAAACCGACGGCATTGAAATACACTGTGCTTTCCTGGATATAAGAATGCCTGCTATCGATGGGTTCGAATTAGGGGAGAGACTCAAGCAGAGGCATCCCGGACTTCTTACCGTTTATATTACAGCTTATAGTGAATATGCGGTAGAAGCCTTTGAAATAAACGCAGTGGATTATGTATTAAAACCTGTTCGGAAAGAGCGCTTATTAAAATCTGTTGATAGAATGATTGCAGAGCTGCCGATAAATAAATTTACGGATAAACCCCACACAGCTTACACAGTGCAATGCTTTGAAAGACTGGAGCTTTTTACAGGAGAAAGCTTTGTGGAGTGGAATACTAAAAAGTCCATGGAGCTATTCGCATATCTTTTATATCATAAAGGTAAATTTATGAGAAAAGAAAAGATTATAGACGACTTATGGTC
The DNA here is from genome assembly GCA_001515955.1 of Clostridia bacterium BRH_c25. The sequence continues at coordinate 677 of LOES01000178.1, forward strand.
TGAGTATGAATATGATAATGCCTTGATAAATCTTCATACAACAATATACAGGACCAGAAAGACGTTGGATTGCTTCAATAACCGCATTGGGATAGAGTACAAAAGCAATTGCTACAGCTTGCAGATACAGGATATATATTATGATGTGGATGAGTTTGACAGGGCATATGAACATAGCAAGCTCTTTCCGGAACAAAGGATTGCCCTGCTTAAAAAAGCAATCAGCATATATAGAGGTGATTATCTTGAAGAGGATTCATACATATGGTGCATCGGCCTGCAGCAGAATCTAAAGCAGAAATATACAGAATGCTTGAAAAGCCTTGCTACAATTTATTTGTCCAATAAGGACGCCGATAATGCAATTACTTCGCTGGAAACAGCAATAGACAAAGATCCTTATAATTATGAGGCGATTGATTTGCTTTTTTACGCATACAGATTGAAGAAAGACCTGCATTCCATGACGGCTTTTTATAAAAAAGTAAATGAAAGACCATATGATCCCTTTGAAGAGGACGTTCTGCATTATGTGAAAGGCCTGTTTTTAAAGAGTTATAAAAATATTTCAGGGAAAGAGTTTCTATAAAGAAGACAGGAGCCATCCTCTGTAAAGCTTTGTCTTGTAACCTATTGTAAGCTATGATAAAATTTAATCACAAAATGTAATTATAAGGGAAAATGGTGGGATAGAGCTATGATTACCGGAAATAAAGGCAAAAAGCTGCCGATTATTTTGAGCCTGGTTGTAATGCTCTTTTTTTTAGGTATATTGAGTTATGGAACGTTATACCGTTCCGGCAGCAATATACCGGAGGTGGAAAACGGAGTACTGGATTTGACCTCCTGGGATATCAAAAAGGACGGCAGTGCAGCATTGAACGGGGAATGGGAATTCTATTGGAACAGACTGTTTCTGCAGGAGGACCTTGATAGGACGGAGGCTGCCTGGGGAAAAATGCTGGTAAAGGTACCCGGCACCTGGGATAAATATAGGAGTGGCAATGAAAGTCTTCCGGGTCTCGGCTATGCTACCTACAGAGTCAGTGTCAGGCAAGGGGGCAACAGGCTTGACGGCCTAAAAGTCATGACTACTCTGACAGCATCGAAGCTGTTCATAAACGGCAAGGAATATATGTCCTCAGGGATTGTCGGAACAGATGCAAAATCGGAAATACCGGCAAAAACACCGGCTCTCATCCGTATCGATGATAACAGCGATGTACTGGATATTGTTTTTCATGTTTCAAATTTCACCGATGCCAGGGGAGGTATATGGGAAGAACTGCGGATAGGGGATTATGAACAGCTGGAAATGGCGGACAGAAGGCAATTGGTGAGGGATGCCGCCATGATAGTCTATCTGCTTGTTATTTCGGTATACTACATGAGTATGTATCTGTTAAGAAGGGATTCAAAGGAAAGCCTTTATTTTTCAATTGGCTGTACTCTGATTATGGCCAAGCTGCTGGTAAGCGACAGTTATTTCATATACAGGCTGTTTCCTCATTTCAGCTACAGGCTGTCTGTTTTTCTGTTTTACATCAGCTTGTATTGGGGTGTGTTCATGTTTATGGTTTTCATAAACAGTCTTTACCCTGACACAACATCAAAAAAAGTCCTCAGGGTATATTTTATTGCGGCTTGTATGTTTACGGTATTTCATATGGTCTTACCGATTCGTGTATCTTCTTCGATAACCTTCGTTTTCGACTTGATCAATTTGACCGGACTGGCATACATACTGTTTATTATAATAAGAGCTGCTTATATAGGGCTTCCCGGAGCACGCATCATCATCTGGGGAACCTTTGTCATGGTGTTGGCAATAGTCCATGACATCATGAAATTTTCTAATATTATTACCTCTCCTTTTGACGCTTTAACGGCTGCCGGTATGGTGATTTTTATTCTTCTTCTGTCTATTGTTTTTACTGCAAGATCCGTACAGGAGTACAAGCAGCTGCAAGCCTTGACAGATAAGCTGGAGTCCGCCAACAAGCTGAAGGATGAATTTCTGGCCAATACCTCCCATGAATTGAGAACGCCGGTTAATGCAATGATCGCCATTACCGAGTCCATAGTAAAGGATGAAAAGTCAACCCTGGGGCAGAATGAGAAGGGCGACCTTTTACATGTGATATCAAGCGGCAGGAGGCTTGTCAGCCTCATAAACGATCTGTTGGATTACTCAAGACTCAAGCATGGAGATTTAAACCTGGCCAGAAAGGATTTTTTCATGGACAACCTTTTAAAGGGCGTTGTTCGTGAATTTTCCTTTATTGCAGCAGGTAAAAACATAGATATCTCTTATCAACGGAATGAAAAACTGCCATCCGTTAATGCGGACGAATACAGAATAACACAGGTTCTTTATAATATTATTGGGAATGCGGTCAAGTTTACGGCCAGCGGCGGTAAAATAACTATTTCAACATTTTCAGACCAGGACACCGTATATGTATCCGTTGCGGATACCGGTATCGGGATACCGGAAGAAAAGCTCGGGGATGTTTTTGAAACCTTTCGGCAGGCCGATGCTTCAATTACCAGAAAATACGGCGGTATGGGGCTGGGGCTCAGCATCAGCCGTGAAATTATCAATGCTCATGGACGGGAAATACAGGTAAAAAGCCGGCCGGGTGAAGGAAGCGAGTTTATATTCGGTGTGCCGGCGGAAAAAACAGACATACATCCTGAAGCAAAGCTGCCGGAAAGCAGTTATGCAGAACGGAAGAGCTCTCTTATGGAGCAGAGCAGCGAACTGGCAGCAGCAGGGACAAAAAAAGGCATTATTGCAATTGTAGATGACAACTACGCTAATCTTATCGGTGCGATTAATATTTTGAGGGCCGATGACTATACGGTAAAAGGCTTTACAGATCCCAGGGCGGCGCTTCGTGAAATATCCGATGATGCCGGTACGGCTGTAGCTGTTATTGATGTGATGATGCCCGAGCTTTCGGGGTATGATGTGTGCAGAAAAATAAGAGAACGGTTTTCATTGTTTGAGCTGCCTGTACTTATGCTGACTGCAAACACTGCATTGGAAAGCATGCTGGAGGGCTTTGACTCCGGAGCAAATGACTTTTTGAAAAAGCCCTTTGACGGAGAAGAGCTGAGAGCGAGGGTCAGAACCTTGTATAATCTTAAGTATGCCACCGAAAAGGCAATCAATAATGAGACTGCTTTTTTGCAGGCGCAGATAAAACCCCATTTTCTGTATAATACCATCAATACCATTATAGCCAGTTGCTACAAAGATGCCGGACAAGCAGCCGCCATGCTGCTTGATCTGTCCGACTATCTCCGGCACCTGTTTGACTTTGAGTCGGAGGAGAGGCTGATACCCCTTGACAGGGAGATAGAAGCGGTAAAAGCATACCTGTCACTGGAAAAAGCAAGATTTGCCGGCAACCTTGAGTATGAACTGGAGCTTGCGGACTATAATAATACATTAATACCACCAATGATTATCCAGCCTATTGTGGAAAATGCCGTGCGTCACGGCTTGCGGAAGGTGGAGAGGAAAGGCAGCATCATCATAAAGGGAGTATGGGATGGGGATTATTATGCCCTTGTTATAGAAGATAACGGAGCGGGAATAGCCGTAGGGGACCTGGAAAAGATTCTGCGGGGAGAGAAGAAGGAAGGCACCGGAACAGGGTTTGCCAATGTCCGGAAGAGGCTGAAATACTTTTACGGTACGGATATTGAATTGGAAAGCTCTGCCGGCGCAGATACAAGGGTTACAATGAGAGTGAAACGGGGGGATAAGGGAGATGCTCAGGATCGTACTGATTGATGACGAACCTTCGGCATTAGCGGTCATGGAGCTGCTTTTTTCGGAGTTCCGGGGAGTCTGCATTGCAGGAAGGTATACCCGGGGCATGGATGCCCTCCAAGCGATAGAAAAGGATAGACCGGATGCGGTATTTGTCGATATTGAAATGCCCGGAAAAAACGGGCTGGATATAGCTGTTGAGCTTGCTGATAAATATCCTGAAATAAATGTTGTCTTTGTTACCGTATATAACCAGTATGCCGTCGCAGCCTTTGAGGCCAGCGCCGCAGACTACCTGCTGAAGCCTGTGAGGAAGGAGCGTCTGGAAAAAACCATAGCAAGGCTGCAAAAGGCAGAAAAGGGTAGAAACGGCAGAAACGGCAGCCGCGAAGGAGACGGCGGAGCCCGGATACAGTGCTTCGGGAAATTCATGGTTTATGCACCCTCAGGTGCCCCCTTGGGCTGGCGGACCAGAAAGACGGAGGAGCTTATGGCCCTTCTGGTGTATTACAGGCACCGGGAACTGTCAAAAGAAAGGATAATAGACCTGCTTTGGCCGGAAACTGAAGTGGAAAAAGCCGGAGTGCTGTTCCATACTACCCTTTACAACCTGAAAAAGTCCCTGGGGGAAATGGGAGGAAGGTTAGAACTGACAAAGGGCAGCGGCGGCTACAGGCTGCAATTTGAAGACCTGGCCTGCGATACGGAGGAATTTGAGAAAATGATACCTTCTCCGGAGCATAATGATGATGAAAGCATCGAGGCAATTGAAAGGCTGCTTGCTATATATGCAGGGGGCTATTTCGAGGAAGACGGATATCTCTGGGCGGAAGAAAAGCGGTATGAGCTGCAGAGCAGGCTCATAGGACTGTGCCTGGAAGCGGGCAATTACTGCTTGAGTATGGCAATGTGGGAAAAGGCGGCAGAAATGCAAAGAAGCATAATAAGGATAGACGATTTGAACCAGGAGGCCTATGAGGCGCTGATAATGGCATATGCCAGGCTCGGGAACACCGGAATGCTGCTTCAGGCATATAATCAATACATAAGCGCAATGGAGGAGTTGGGGATAACTCCCGAAAGCCTGGAGGAGCTTAAGGAAAGAAGATAGCCTTTTTGTATTTCACTCTTAATTGCTGGTTGAATACCTGTATCTCCTTCATGCCCGATATATTTTTCTGAAGAGTGGCACCAGTTTTAAAGGATCTTTCCGGATGAATTAGTTGAGAGAAAAAATATAATGATAGTACTTAGTGTTTTTATTACCGTTCAGCCGGGAAACGCTTCCGGCATCAACAAGAAAAAAGCGGCAGGATATAATTTCCTGTCGTTTTTTTGTTGCCAGCGCAAAAATGTTCAGAAATTGTTCAGAACCCTTTGCTAAAATCAGGTATTATAGAGAAATTTGCAGAATAAAATTGCTTTTGAGAATAATTTAGTATACGGGAGGATGTCAAAATGAGAACAAATGGTAAATGGATTTTAATCCTTATGATAGTGCTGGCGGGCATATTGCTGCCTTCTTCCACAGTAAGCGCCGCCGGGGAAACGCCGGGTGTAGGTAGTACGGTGACCTTTGCGGGGACGGATTGGCTTTGTATCGGCGCCGATCCGGTGAACGGCTACAAACTGCTGAGGACGGCGGTTCTTCCGGATGGGGCAAAAAAATTTCATTACACAACAGGGGTGACTTTTACTGATAGTGATATCAGAACGTATCTAAATGATACATATTACAATACATTCAATGCTGATGAAAAGAGTGTGATCCAATCTTCCACCTGGAACTGCGGAGAGGCAGGTAATGAGGGAAGTGTCACCGCAACAGATTATGTCGGCTTATTGACACTAAGCGAATATAACAGCATAAATACACAGACTTGGTATGTCATTACGGATTCTTTCTGGTGGCTGATAACAGACTATTCAACGGAATTTTTCCCAAGTGGTAGTAAATGGTCGGTAGATGAAAGATTTTATCCATCATTTGTGAATGTGGCATCTTTCGGTAATGAGAGTACCGCAATAAGCGTCCGGCCTTCTTTATACCTGAAGCCGGATACAAGCTTCACCCTGACGGACGGCAAGTATGTGGTTTTATACAGCCCGCCAACCCCAAGCTTCAACCCGGCAGCGGGAGCGATCGCCTTTGGCAGCATGGTAGAAATCACCTCTGCGGGAGCAGACCACATCTACTACACAACCGATGGGATAGACCCTGCGACATCAGCAGGCGGTTCTACACTGGAATATACGGGGCCTGTCACAGTGAATGAAGGCTTGACCATCAAGGCCATAGCGGTAAAGGCGGGATACCCGGACAGCGCCATCGGAAGCGCCGACTATACCCAGGCGGAAAGTGCAGACCTGACGGGGCTCACCCTGAGCGGGACGCCTTCCAACTTCACCTTCGCAGGAGGTACTTACACTTATGAGGGAGTAACGGTATCAAACGGAGCAAGCAGCATCGCCGTGACTCCCACAGGAGCAGGAACTATCATGGTGGACGGGATACCGGTAACCAGCGGACAGGTATCGGAGGCCATAGCTCTTACGGTAGGAGTCGAAAAGACCATAATGGTTGTTGTCACAGAAACAGGCAAGTTGGCAAAGACCTACACCATTAAGGTGACAAGGGAAATAGGGGAAACTGATTTTCAATTTGACGGTACAGGTACGATTACAGGATATACCGGTCCCGGTGGGGACGTGGAGATTCCTTCCACTATTGGGGGAGAGGCTGTAACAGCTATCGGTAATAATGCTTTTAATAATTGCGATATTTTAACGAGTGTAACCATTCCCGACAGTGTGACTAGCATAGGCCAAATGGCCTTTGCTTACTGCGATAATTTAACAAGTGCAACCATTCCCGGCAGTGTAAACAGTTGGGGAACTGGTGCGTTTGCAATTTGTCCTAATTTGGTAAATGTAACTCTTAATTATGGTTTAATCAGCATTGGTAATGATGTTTTTGATAGTACTGGATTAACGAGCATAGATATCCCTGCCAGTGTAACCAGCATTGATGATTTTGCGTTTTATAATTGCCAAAGCCTAACAAGCGTAACCATCCCTGCTAGTGTAACCAATATAGGCGAATTTGCCTTTAATTACTGCAACAATTTAACAAGAGCCAGATTTATGGGTGATGCTCCGACTCTAGATGCAGGTGTGTTTGGTGATAGTTCAGCAGATTTCAAGATGAACTACCTTTATGGAAACGCCAGCTTCGTGCTTACTGACGGCAAATGGTACGGCTATGACGTTACCCCCCTGTTTACCGTGACCTACGACGGGAACGGCAGTGAATCAGGCAGCGTCCCTGTCGATGGAAATTTATATGAGGCGGGAAATACGGTAAACGTGCCGGGCAACACGGGAAGCCTTGAAAAACCTGGCCATACCTTTGCAGGCTGGAACACTGCCGCCGACGTGAGCGGGGCAGGCTATGGGGGAGGCGGCAGCTTCTCCATGACGGACACAGGACATGTAACGCTGTATGCCCAGTGGACCATCACAGCGGCAAGCGTATCGGGAATAACAGCCCCTGCGGCGGGAGCAGAAGCACAGACGGTTGGAAGCCTGACAGCGGGAGACGCAAGCTACACGGTGACAGGTCTCACATGGCAGAACGGCGACGGCACAGCCGCCACCCTGACGGCAGAAGGAAAATTCAAAGCCGGCTCAATCTACCAGGCGGTTATAGAGCTAACGGCGGCAGCGGGATACAAGTTCCAGGCCTTAATCCCGACAGTAGATGCGGGGACGGCAGGAGCCGGAACCATCGACGTAGACGCAGAAGGCAACAAGCTAACCTTCACTGTCACCTTCCCTGCAACAGCGGCGCAGTCGGTGAGCGCCATCGTGGTAAAGACGCAGCCAACAAAGCTGACTTATACGGCAGGAGAAATCCTTGACCTTACAGGGATAGTTGCAACCCTTACCTACAATGATGGTACAACCGCAGATGTGGCACTGACAGACTTCGGAGCTAACGGCATCACAGCGAACCTGGATCAGGGAACGGCAATGGAGGTAGCAACCCATAACGGACAGACGGTAACCTTAACCTGCAATACTCATACGGCAGAAACCAGCAGCCTGTCGGTTAGTACGGCCACCACTCAGGCAACACCAAGCTTTAACCCTGCGGGAGGAGCCATAGCCTTTGGCAGTGAGGTAGTCATCACTTCCGACGGAGCAGACCATATCTACTACACAACAGACGGGACTGACCCGGTGACAGCAGTGGGCGGCTCAACGCAGGAATATACAGTACCAATCACCGTAAACTCGGCTATGACAATAAAGGCCATAGCAGTAAAGACGGGTAACCTGGACAGCGCTGTAGGAAGTGCAAGCTATACCCAGGCCGAAAGCGCCGACTTGACGGACATTGTCCTGAGCGGAAATCCAACAGGCTTTGTTTTCTCAGGAGGAACCTATGCTTACGACGGAGTAACGGTAAGCAACAGTGTATATGGCATTGCCGTAACTCCCATAGGAGCGGGAATTATTACAGTGAACGGAACGGAGATAGCAAGCGGCACGGCATCGGAAAACATCACGCTGGCTCCGGGAGTGGAAAAGACCATAGTCGTAGCTGCAACAGAAGCAGGCAGGACAGTAAAAACTTATACGATCAAAGTAACCAGAAAAACTCTGAATGTGCCGCAAGCGCCGGTCATTATATCGGCAAATGAAGGAGATGAGAGTGTCGATATTACCTGGACCGAAGTACCCGGTTCTACAGGCTATAAGATATTTTCAAGCACCACCTCAGGTGATTACACTGATCCGCCGGCAACGGTAGCAGGTTATGTTTACGGCTATGAGGATACGGGGTTGACAAACGGACAGACTTACTACTATATAGTAAAGGCTGTAAAGGACGGGGTTGACAGTCCAAGCTCGTACCAAGTAAGTGCAGCACCCGGGACAGTACCAGATGTGCCCGAAAATGTAAAGGCAACAGCAGGTAACGGACAAGTGACGGTGAGCTTTACGGAACCTGCCGATAACGGTGGAAGGCCAATAAATAAATATATTGCGGCATCAAGTCCCGGCAATGTTACAGCGGAAGGGACCGGCACGGTCATTACGGTTACGGGTTTGACAAACGGTATTACTTACACCTTTACCGTGCAGGCCGTCAATAGATTTGGAAGCAGTCAGGCTTCAACAGCTTCAAATGCTGTAATGCCTTATCGTCCGTCAAGCGGAGGTGATTCAAAAGACGATGAACCGTCAACATCGACAGCACCAACAACGCCTGCTGCGCCAAAAACATCAACAAGTTCTGGAGAAATCGGAGTGGACATACTGGTGAACGGAAAGGCTGAAACGGCGGCAACAGCAACCACAACAATAATTCATGATAAAACTGTTACAACAGTTGCAGTAGATGATAAAAAAGTAGAGGAAAAGCTGCAGCAAGCAGGCAATAGTGCAGTAGTAACGATTATGGTAAAAAACGATGCAGATACTGTCATCGGAACCTTAAACGGACAAACAGTCAAGAACATGGAAACTAAAGAAGCAGTCCTTGAAATAAAAACCAATAATGTTGCGTATACGCTGCCTG
>LOES01000179.1 GCA_001515955.1 Clostridia bacterium BRH_c25
ACCTCCCCGGAAGAAGCGGCTTTAAAGCTGCTCAGCATGTCCAGGGGAAATGTTTCAGCCATTTATTATTCAATGGACGAAGGGGATGTGTTGTCCATATTGAAAGAAAAATGGATCGCTGTCGGAAGTGATGGAACGGCCCTGGATTTTAGCAGCAAGGCCGGTCTCGGGAAACCGCATCCCAGGAACTTCGGAACATTCCCAAGGGTATTGAGATTGGCAAGGGAAAAGAACCTTTTGACTTTGGAAAAGGCTGTCCATAAAATGACCGGACTGCCTGCAAAAATAATCGGAATAAAGAATAGGGGAGTCATAGCTAACGGCAATATTGCGGATTTGGTTGTATTTGATCCGGAGAGCATAGCAGATACGGCGACCTATGATGACCCTATATCCAGGCCTGTGGGAATACACCATGTTTTTGTAGCAGGCAGGCCTGTGATCCTTGATGGAATACAGCAGGAGGAATATCCGGGTAGGATATTGCTGAGGAATTGCAGGGAGTGAAAGTATAAACTCGTCGGAAACGATGAATTTTTTGTTCCATTATGACAAAAATTAGCTTATTATAAAGGTGGACAAGCTTTACAAAAAAGGGGGATAGAGCATGAATTTCCGGTATAACTCATATATTTGGATACTTATAGCTTCTTCAGCTGTCACGCTATCCCTGGGCATGTATGCATTATTGAGGCGGAATAATTCAAGAGGCGCCAAAAGCTTTATATTAAGCATGCTGGTATTGACAATATGGTCCTTGGGCAATGCTTTGGAAATGTCGGCCATTGATTTTAGCACCAAGCTTTTTTGGGCGAACATTCAGTATTTTGCTTACTGCTATTCCCCTGTAACCTTGACCATATTGTGTATGCAATTCACCGGATACGATGCTTGGGTCCGGAACAGGAAGGTCTTGTGGATTGCAGTTATACCAACCGTAATCATTCTGCTGGTGTGGACCGATTTAATTCATGGCCTCATAAGATACGATATGCATATGGATTACAGCGGGTCATTTCCGGTAATTGCAAAAAAATACGGACCATTTTTTTACATTCATGCGGTATACTCTCATATGCTGAATATCGCTGCATGGGTGCTTCTTATAAGAGCGATATTTTTTAAAAATACTATTTACAGAAATCAGGCAGTTGCACTTTTTATCGGATTAAATCTGATCGTAATTCCAAATTTATTGTATATTTCAGGCTTAAGCCCGATAAAAAGAATGGATATTACACCGGTGTGCTTTGGCCCGGCAGGTTTTATTGCTGCCTGGGGAATTTTTCGGTACAAGCTGTTTGATCTGGTGCCCCTGGCCCGTGAAACTGTGATTGAGACTATGGATGCAGGTGTGATGGTACTTGATCTGCAGGACAGGATAATGGATATCAACCCCGCTTTTGGAAAGATCATTGGTTTAAATGCTTCACAGGCCTCAGCCGGAAGAGCGGATGAAGTCTTAGGCAAGCTTCCGGAGCTGGCAAGGGCTTGTGTGGACAGGAACGTCACACATACTGAATTTACTATTGTTACAGCAGAAGCTTCAAAAATATATGAAGTTTTCCTATCCCCGCTTATCGACAAAAAGGATATACTGGTGGGAAGCCTTGAATAATGTCAGAAAGCATGCAGAGGCAAATAATGTAAAAATAACCTTTTTAGTTGCGCGGGAGCAGTTGTGTGCAACTGTAGAAGATGACGGAAAGGGCTTTGATATTAATCAGTATAATAATGGCTCAAATACAAGCTTTGGATTAAATATTATGCGGGAACGTGCATCAGAAATTAAAAGAATTCAGACGAAACGACATATATTGGAATAAATCCCCGCTGCTTGAGACGAAGGAGTCAAAGAGTGAACAGCTCACAGAACGGCAGTTGGAGGTTCTTGAGATTGTAGCCAGGGGAAAAACCTATAAGGAAGCGGGAGATGACCTGGGACTCACTGAAAGGACTGTAAAGTACCATATGGGAAGAATTATTGAGCTGCTGCACCTCAGCAACAGGGCGCAGGTGATTGCATATGCAGCCCGGATGGGACTTGTAAAGAATGAAAAAACTGATGTATGAAGAGTAAAATAAATTGATTATCACAAAAAGTACAGTGCTGTTTACAATTAAAGGAAAACATAGTAGAATAAATAGAAGAACGTATGTTTGTCATATTAAATGCAGGCCAGCATCTGTATTTAAACATTAATAGGTCAATAGGAGAAGGTACTATGCAAGATAAAACTATTCAAATAATGCAGGAATACTTCGGATATTCCACATTCAAGACAGGACAAAAATCAATAATTGAAAAAATTCTGGATGGACACGATGTGTTGGGAATCATGCCTACCGGGGCGGGCAAGTCCCTATGCTTTCAGATACCTGCCCTGGCACTGAAGGGAACAACAATAGTCATTTCACCTCTTATTTCCCTCATGAAGGATCAAGTGGACACTTTGAATGAAATGGGTGTCAAGGCGGCATTTATCAACAGCTCACTGGGGCAGCAGGAATACCGGAGCATTGTAGAAAATGCACAATGCGGGGTATACAAATTATTGTATATCGCTCCTGAAAGATTGGATACCGAGAGCTTCTGGGAGCTTCTGTCCATGATGGATATCTCTCTTGTTGCTGTAGATGAAGCCCATTGTATTTCTGAGTGGGGACATGATTTCAGACCGAGCTATACCAGGATCGCCGACATGATAGCAAGACTGCCTGTACGGCCGGTTGTGGCTGCCTTTACCGCTACCGCAACTCCACAGGTTAAAGCTGATATTGAGAAATTGCTGAAGCTTGAAAAGCCTTATATCCTGGTAACGGGTTTTGATAGAGAAAATCTATACTTTGAGGTGGACAAGCCGGCTGACAAATTCAGTTTTCTCTTGAAATACGTTAAGGAGAACGCTGGAAATGGTGGTATTGTCTATGGCTCAACCAGGAAAACAGTTGAGAGTGTATGTGACAAGCTGAACAAGCAGGGCATTGCAGCAACCCGCTACCATGCAGGGCTTACTGATACTGAGAGAACAGCAAACCAGGAAGCCTTCATATATGATAGAGCACAGGTAATTGTTGCAACAAATGCCTTTGGGATGGGTATAGACAAGTCCAATATCCGGTATGTCATTCACTATAATATGCCCAAGACCATGGAGAACTACTATCAGGAGGCAGGCAGATCAGGACGTGACGGAGAAAGGGCGGAGTGCATTCTGCTATACAGTGCGGCGGATATAATTACAAATAAATTATTGATTGAAAACAGCGGAGAAAATATAGATAAGACCGGTGAATACAAGAAGCTGCAGGAAATGGTCGATTACTGCAATACCGACAGTTGTTTAAGAAAATACATATTAAGATACTTCGGTGAGGGGGACCTGCCGGAGGAGTGCGGCAATTGCGGCAATTGCATGAATACTGTTGAAAGCACAAATATCACTGTGGAGGTACAGAAAATCCTCTCTTGTGTAAAAAGAACCGGAGAGCGCTTCGGAAGCGGTATCGTGACTGATGTCCTGAAGGGTTCAAATTCTGAGAAGCTCAGAAAACTGGGCTTTGACAAGCTGCCAACCTTCGGCATGATGAAGGAATACTCAAAGGACACCATCAAAGAGATAATTGCGTATTTGATTTCAGAAGGCTTTCTGAGTATAAGAGGGGATAAATACCCGGTACTCGCATTGAATCCTAAGGCATACAACTTATTAAAAGGGGGAGAGGAGCTTTATATAAAGCGGCTGATGGTAAAAGAGCAATCCAAGGTACAGAAATCCGAGGTCAATATTGATGATATGCTGTTTGAAAAACTGCGTCAGTTAAGAAAGGAAATAGCCGACAGGCAGAATGTGCCCCCCTTTGTAGTATTCTCAGATGCGTCTTTGAAGGATATGTGCATCAGGCTGCCGGTAACCGGGGAAGCAATGCTGGATGTATCAGGAGTAGGAAAATTCAAGCTTGAAAAGTATGGCAGCCGGTTTATTGAATTAATAAATGAGTATGTCAGTGAGAGAAATATTATTATACCGGAGATTAAGCCGATAGAGCGGGAAAAAGGAAGCTCTTCAAAGGAGCCTAAAAAGGACACCCGGCTTGTCACTTATGAAATGTATACTGGGGGTAAATCCCTAAGGGAGATCTGTGAGGAACGTGGATTATCACAAGTGACGATTGAAGGACATCTGATTGATTGTTTGGAAAAGGACATGCCCCTCGAATATGAATGCTTCATTCCGGAGGACATGGAATCAGAAATTATGCAGGCAATCGAGACCTATGGTGCCGGAAGGCTGAAGCCCATAAAGGAAGCTTTACCTCTTGAGATTACTTATACAGCGATAAAATTCGCCATTTATAAATATTCAAAAATGAAGTTAAACCAAAATATAGAAAAATATGAATAAAGAAGAAGGATTCACTGGCCTAACACTGCCCCCTGAAAAAAGCAGCGTCTGATATTAGCCCAAAGCAACCAATACGCAAGCTTGTATGGCTATAAGCTGTTTTTCCTTTATTAAAGCCAGCAGTTCTGAATTATAAGTGCCCGGCTGCAGCCATATATTTTCTATTCCAAGCTTTGCCGCTTCCTCTATATATGCCCTGCCTCGCTTGGGAGATATGACCATATCCAGGACCTCGGGGAGCTCCGGCAGCGATGAAAGATCCGGATAGCATTGATCACCATCCACCTTATCACACAGGGGGTTCACGGGATATACCGCATAGCCTTCTGCTTTCAGCTTCCTGTATATAATATTGCCGAACTTGTCAGGGTTATTGTTGGCTCCTATCACGGCCCATGTTTTCTTTTCCAGCATCGATTTCTTTACGCTCATGTATTCACTCAATATTAGCACCGCCTGTCAGCATATTGCCATTAATATATTCTCATACAATTTTATCATAAATATACGGAAGGTGATACATTCCGAGCTTCACATCAATTCTGACTGTATCATGCGAATAATATATTGATTGCTAAAAGCTCGTCGGATTTCGGCGAGTTTTTAATTTGAAAAACAGCGAGGTTATGTGATAAATTTTACCAATATATATGATATATATCACATATATTTATATACCGTTCCGATATTATTTAGTTAATGCAGGAGATGAATACGAATGAGCCGTTCCCAAGTGGCATACGGATAATAAATTATTAAAAAATGCAGAGAATAGCCATATTGAGTATTAGGAAGGAGTGAAGAACAGTGAGTGAAATAATCAATAACAGAGAATACAGGCAAAAGATGCTGAAGGATATCATCATGGAGCTTCATGCAGGCAAGACCGTAGAAGAAGTGAAGGCAAGGTTTGAAGAGCTTATTAAAGATATATCCGCTACTGAGATATCAGAGATGGAGCAGGCTCTGATCATGGACGGCATGCCTGTAGAGGAGATACAAAGGCTTTGCGATGTTCATGCAGCGGTTTTTAAAGGTTCTATAGAGGAAATCCATAAGGTGCAGAAACCGGAGGAGACACCCGGACACCCAATACATACCTTCAGGCTGGAAAACAGGGAGCTGGAAAAGCATATAAACGAAAAGCTGAAGCCCCATCTGGAGGAGTTTAAAGGTGCCGACAGCAAAGAGAATATATATAAGCTGCTTGAAGATGTCAATCTGCTTCTGGATATAGATAAGCACTACAGCAGAAAAGAAAATCTGCTTTTTCCCTATATGGAGAAGTATGGTATAACAGCTCCTCCCAAAGTAATGTGGGGAGTGGATGATGAGATAAGAGCTGCAATAAAAGAAGTGAAGGCAAAGCTTCAAAACTATAACGGAGAAAAAGAGGAAATCTATACAAAAGCAGATAAGGCGGCCAACAGAGTGGTTGAGATGATATTTAAGGAGGAAAATATACTCTTTCCAATGGTTATGGAGACCTTATCCGAGGATGAATGGCTGATAATAGAGGGTGAAAGTGATGAAATCGGCTATTGTCTTGTAGGACCCCAGGGCAAATGGAAGCCTTCGAGGACTGACGTTGAGGAGAAACAGAAGGAAACGGGACAAACTGCGTCCGACGGTTACTTGAAATTTGAAACAGGGTTGTTGACGGCAAAGGAAATTGGGCTTATATTCAACAATCTTCCACTGGATATAACCTATGTAGATAAAGATGGGGCAGTCAAATACTTCTCTCAGGGGAAGGAAAGGATATTTCCAAGAACGAAAGCAATTATAGGAAGGCAGGTGCACAACTGCCACCCGCCTGCAAGTGTCCATATCGTCGAAAAGCTGGTAGAGGACTTTAAAGCAGGCAGAAAAGACAGTGAGGGTTTTTGGATCAAGATGGGCGGTATGTTCGTATATATCAGGTATTTTGCTATAAGGGACGAAAAAGGAGACTATGCAGGTACCTTGGAAGTGACGCAGAATATTAAACCTATACAGGAGATATCCGGAGAGAAGAGGTTGGTGTCGGAGTAAAACTAAGTTTTTAAAAAATCAATAGTATTTTTTGTAATAAAATTAGCATATATTCTCATAGATTAATATTGCGGAACTAAATTAACATAATTGTACCATTAGAAATTCATTAAACCATTTCCGCAGAAATTCAATTATTCCGTTTGAAATTATTTCTGCGGTTGATATAGGAGGTGAAGTGAAGAGAGCAAGATGTCCATCACATTTGATTCTTGCAGAAAAACAAGGAGGAGCAGTATTGGAAAAGTATTCTGTAGATAAGAATGATTTGAAACACTGCATAGTATCAAAAGTGGATGAACTGGTAGAATGTGTGCAAAAACTTGGTAAAGCAGAGTTATTTCAAATTACTGTAAAATATATTAATGGAGAATTGATTACCAGTACCGATTTCTTGGATTTAAAGACCTTGGGTTGACACTGGAAGCATTTATTCACTGGAAGCATTTATTATGCTTCCAGTTTTTGCTTTGTGTGGGTATCATGCAAGTTGGAGATTACAAATAAACAATTCGTACCATAATAAAGCTAAAAATGGTATAATGATAACTGTCATTTTTTTCGAAAAAATACAAGTCTCACGAAAGGTGTACATAAATGAAAGATGTTAATGAACTATTGGAGAAAATTGAAGAATTAAGAGAAGAAATGAATAATACGATCAATAAAAACAGTAATCTGCAGGACAGCAACATTATTGAAATCAGCAGGCTCCTGGATGAACACCTGGTAGAATACTACAAATCATTAAAAGATAAAATGAAGCAGTATTCGGACCTGTAAGCTTCAGGCACTGTGCCGTATATTATATAGCAGTAGCATTGTGTTGAGGTAGAGCGGGATAATAGGCCTGGAATGACTTGAACAAGCGTTGATTTTTCATGTGGACAGGTATATAATTAAATTAAAGAATAACATTCCTGAAATGTTCGTAAAGTTAATAATCTTAAGCCTCAATTAATTTTGGGGAGTCTGAGTATTAAGGTGGAAATCGGGCTGGCAGTGACCAGAGGGTTGAAGCGTGGATCAAGGCACCCACCTGCTTAGTGGCAGGTTTTAAGATTATGACTGACGGCATTTTGGGAATCACAAGAAATACCCATAGGTTATTATTTTCCAATTGCAGGAATATAATAATTTATGGGCATTTTGTTGTGGAGGGATTTGTATGTTTAATGACAAAACAATTGTTAATGATGCAGGCAGGAGGATTCACGACGAGGTATTCATAGAAAGTATAGATAGAAGAGAAAGAATAAGAAGGTTTCTCACAGCAAAACTGGGAATCGATGATGTCAGTGCAAGAGATGAGCAGCTTGCTGCCGATATGCTGGAACAACTTTTACGGGAAGATAATCCGCTGGTTAATGAGATTCTCGGGGATGCAGTTATATTTCTCAGTGAGCTGGAGGATGACGATGCTTATATACCGGTATTCGGGAATCGAAGCGGAAGGGCAAACAGCTTCTATGACAGGTCAAAAGCAAAGGCCTATATTGATGCTTACTGGAAGAACTATAATCCCGCATATCCATCCTTTTCCCATGGCGGTGGAGATTGTACCAACTTTATTTCGCAGGTACTGTATGCAGGAGGACTGCCCTGGGCAGATGATAACAATCCGGCAAACCACAAGAAGAGTGTCAACTGGTATTGCAAGCCGGGTGCCACCAATAAAGACAGTGAGAAACGGATAACCTTCTCATGGAAGATAGCGGCAGTTTTCAAGGCACACTGGATTAAGAGGGTTGAATTGCATAAGATGTACAGCTACACAGAAGCAATCCGGAATATGAATGAGTTATCAGGTGAAGTATTTCTTGGGGATGTAGTACAATTCTGCTATTCCAGCGGTGTGCCTTATCATACTCTCGCTGTTACAGGTTTCAACAGGGATCCGGAGTACCATGTGAGGGATATTGTTCTGACATCCCATGATATCGATTCCAATACCCGTTCCCTTTACAGGACTATGCTTGAGTATCCTGCTGATTATAAGCTTAGAGTGTATAATATTAAGAAAGGACGATAGTTTTTTTGATTGAGGCACAAAGCCTGAAGTGCGGGGGATAGCCAATTGAGAGGGTATGCCTTTGAAGAATTCTTATCCTTCAGTATAAACTGAAGAATGGGGCTAATGACAAAGTAGCGGCAATCGAACAGCCATGTATAGCACGGTATAATATACAAATCTTGATGGTACTAAGGAACTACGCCAAAGAAAAGTCTAACGCCCTCAAATGGTCATCCTTGACCTTGAGGGCTTGCTTCGGCCTCCTTGCCTCGCATACGACTTTTCTAAGGCTCCGCTCCTAAGTACCATTAGCAAGCTTTGTATAAGTATCCCTTAGCTATGAACATGGCTGCTTGCATAAGTATACACCGCTATTCAGGCTATGAAACTTTTAGGTGGTTTGTAATCAAGCTTATCATATATAAATAATGATAACAAAAATAATATATCATATATTGCATCATAAAATGATATATGATATATTATTACTAAACAAATAAATAATGTAGGGTGATTAAATGCAAAATGAAATTATTTTTACAACAAAGTCTGAATTTGTATTCAATACTATTAAAAACCGTATACTTGAGAATGTTTTAGAACCAGGCAGCGAATTGATTATTAGTAGAATTTCTGAAGAACTAAATGTTTCAATCATACCTGTGAGAGAAGCTTTAAAGGCACTTGAATCTGAAGGGCTAGTAGAAATGGAGCCACATAAGTCGGCGAAAGTAGCTGATTTCAGTGTAGAAAAATTGAGGCAGATAATTACTATAAGAGCTGGCCTGGAAGGGTATGCTTCAAGACTTGCAGTTAGATATATCAACGATATTAATATGAAAAAATTGGAGGATATCCTCCAGAATATGAAAAAAGCGATGGAAGCAGCAGATAGTGAAAATTTCAATTTATGTAACATGAAGTTTCACAGATACATATATCAGATTCCCCCCTTTCCTATGTTATACGATATGATTATTAACGTGTGGGATGGAGGAAAATGGACCAGGTCTGTGTTTGCTATCAGTCCAAAACGAATGAGGACTTCACTGTCAGAACATATTGAAATTCTGGATGCAATTAAAGAAAAAAATGAAGATAAGGTAGAAAAGCTGGTACGAGAGCATCGTATGAACGCTGGATTAGAACTTGAAATAATGTCGAAATTGAAGCATGAGTGATATCTGAGCTTCTCAATATTATCTGCGTCACCACAGTCGCTGTCAGCAAGCAGGATTATTCTACCGGCTACCCTTTGTGTATTTATTGGAAGACTTTATATAGTTAATGTTACCATAAGTCAAATGATATATGATATATTACAGGGATATAATAACATATTAACCATATTATAGTATATCTGATATATAAATCCAAATTTAATTATTATAGGGAGGACAATATGTATAAAATAATTGATTTAAGTGTACATCATGAAAATAATGCTACTGAACCATTTCCACCAACAATTGAGCAATCACCACATTCCAAGGGGGTTCATAGACTTGCCAAGGTTGCTGGTGTAGAATATACTGATTTTCCTGAACCTACTGCTTTGGCAACTGATTTTGTTTCTGCTTCTTCTCATTCCGGAACCCACGTTGATGCTCCATATCATTATGGCCCTTTAAGTGAAGGAAAGCCTTCAAAAACAATTGATGAAGTGCCGTTGGAATGGTGTGTAGGACCTGGCGTTGTACTTGATATGAGACATAAGCAGCCTGGAGATGAAATATTGGTAGAAGATCTGGAAAATGCACTGGATAAAATCCAGTATGTATTAAAACCAGGAGATATAGTATTACTGCAAACCGGCTGTGACAAATATTGGGGAACTGATACTAAAACATATTTAGCTATGCAGTCTGGACTTGGGATATCCGGATTAGACTGGTTGCTGGACAGAGGTATTAGAACAATTGGAATTGATGCATGGACACTGGATCGGCCTGTACAAGCTATGGTAGATTCATTTAAGAAAACCGGGGATAAAAATTATTTATGGGCTAGCCACTATCATGGACGAAAAAGAGAATATTTACAGATTGAAAAGCTCGCGAATTTAGACAGTATACCTGAACCATATGGATTTTTCATATCAGCTCTTCCTATAAAAATAAAGGATGGAACGGCCGGGTGGTGTAGAGCTGTTGCAATTATTAATGAATAATACAATGAGATTGGATTACTGTAAAGGATGTGATTGTGATGATCGATAACAAAAGTATTCAGAAGCTTTTTCAAAAAATAGCCGGTGTTTTAGCTATAACTGTTGGAATATTTCATTTATTAAATATTAGTGGCATATATGTAGTTTCAAGTATGCCCCTTAGAGTTATCCATCTAATGTTTATGCTGTCTATAGCATTATTAATAAAAATAAAAAAAGCAAACCCTACAAAATCTGATTACTTATTAAGAGCTTTAGGTATAATTTTAAGTTTTGCCATAGGAATTTATATTCTGTACAGATGGAAGGATATCATTGCAAGTGGTGGTGTTACAACCAGTTTAGATACATATTTCGGAATAGCTATGGTGTGTTTGATTTTAATTACTACGTGGAAGTCTATAGGAAGTGTACTTGCTGTAGTTGCAAGTATATTCCTGTTATATCCCTTTGTGGGACCGCAAATGCCGGGTATACTGGAAAATAGAGCCTATAGTCTTGATAGAACATTTAGTTTTTTATTCGCATCAACTCAAGGTATTTATGGAATTCCAATTAGTGTTGCTGCAAGTTATATTATTATATTTTGCATTTATGGTGCTTTTTTAAGCCAATTTGGAGCAGGAGAATTTCTATTTAAGTTTTCAGCATCCATTACATCCAAATTAGTTGCAGCTACTGCAAAAACTTCAATTATATTCAGTGCATTAATTGGTATGATCTCAGGTTCTGCCGCCGGCAATGTGGCGATAGCAGGTGCTATAACCATACCTATGATGAAGAAAAGGGGATACAGCCCGGTAAAGGCCGGAGCTATACAAGCAGTAGCAGCTACGGGTGGACAAATTATGCCGCCTGTTATGGGGGCAGCCGCATTTCTTATGGCTGAGATGATTGGTGAACCTTATAGTGGTATAATGAAAGCCGCATTTATTCCTGCGTTGCTATATTTCCTCTCTATTTTTATAATAGTTCATTTGACAGCTCTAAAGGATAAGGTTGATCTTAAGGATGATAATCAGGAACAATACTCTTTGCTAGAGGTACTAAAAGAAGGTTGGCATTTTGCATTACCGATTATAGCATTGCTATTTTTACTGGTTCAAGGTTATTCTCCATTTAAGTCGGCATTCTATTCGATAATAATACTTGTTATAGTATATACCATTAGTAAAGCCAAATTGTATATTACCACTAAACAAGGTTTATCTATAGCACTAGTGATTAAATTGGTAAAGAAGATATTAAAAGCAATTGAAAAAGGGGTTTATGATACTGTTCCTATTGCTATTGCATGCGCCGTTTCGGGATTAATTGTCGGAGTTATTACAATGACAGGAATAGGTGCAAAATTAACTAATCTTATTATACAGGCCTCCAATGGACAGATGCTGATGGCAATGGTTTTTACAATGATAATTTCAATTATTCTTGGTATGGGGCTTCCTACGACAGCAGTTTACCTGATAGTTGCTTCTGTGGTAGCGCCAGCTTTGGTTAAAATGGGAATGCCACTTCTAACTGCACATTTATATGTATTTTTCTTTGGATGTATATCTACAATAACACCCCCTGTTGCATTAGCATCTTATGTCTCAGCCGGTATTGCAGATGCAGATATCAACAAGGTTGGCTGGGTCGCATTTAAGTATGGATTAGTAAGTTTTCTTTTACCATATATGTTTGTTTACAGCCCTGCATTGTTATTGGAAGGATCAATTCTAGAGGTTATTATTTCTGTTGCGGTAAGCATTATTGGAGTGTATGTTATTTCAATCAGTATTGTGGGCTTCTATAAAATCAATATTGATACTATTTACAGGATACTATTATTTATAGCCGGTATTCTTCTAGTGTACCAAGGATATATAACAGATTTAATCGGATTTGCTATTATAGCAGCTATATTTTTTATTACGAATAAAAAGGCTTCTATTAAAGCGTTTTAACAACCAAGGAAGCCTTTTTGAAACTCGCTTACGGGGCATGACAAATTAATGTAGAATGGATGCCCCTGCTCGTTATAAAAAATATGAGAAAGGAGTAATAAATTAATATGAATAATTGGAGAAATAATGAAGAATGGTGGGTTAGTAGCTTTAACTATAAAAATGAGGTGATAGAACAATTTGATATAAATAGTAATATTGAAATCCATGATGCAACGTTAAGAGATGGAGAACAGACACCGGGAATTGTTTTTAGCAGGAAAGAGAAAGTCGAAATCGCAAAGAGATTATCTGAAATAGGTGTACATAGAATTGAAGCTGGTATGCCGGCAGTTTCTATTGAAGATAGAAAGGCTATTGAGGATATTAAGAAAGAAAATCTAAAATCTAAAATATTTGGATTTGTCAGAGCTAAAGATGAAGACATTATAATGTGCAAAGAATGTGGAGTAGATGGAGTAATTATTGAAGTACCTGTCAGTAAGCCTAAATTGGAAATGCAGTTTAAGTGGGATATAGAAAGAGTATTAAATGATAGTATACATGCTATAAAAACTGCTAAGGAGATGGGGTTATACACTGTTTATTTTCCTTATGATACGACAAGAGCAGATGAACAAGATCTGGAGAGCTTGTTGGCAGGTATCATGAAAGAAACCCCTCCTGATTCAATAGGGCTTGTAGACACAATGGGATCAGCGTTACCAGCAGCAATAGGATATATGACAAGGTTCTTAAAAGAAAAGACACATCTGCCTGTGGAGATTCATACTCATAATGATTTTGGATTAGCTCTGGCTAATAGTTTACAAGCTTTATTATCCGGTGCCAGTGTTGTTCACAGTTGTGTAAACGGTATGGGTGAACGTACAGGGAATTGTGCTCTGGAAGAAGTAATGGTTGTACTAAGACTGCTTCTAGGAATTGAAAACAATATGGACATAAAAAAGATGGTTGAATTATCAGAGTATATAGAAGAAATCACAGGGTATAAGATGTCTTTAAACAAACCTATAGTTGGTAAGGGGAACTTTACCCGTGAATCAGGTATAGGAGCAGACGCATTATTAAATACACCTTTAGCAATGTTTGCTATGAATCCTAAAATTTTGGGGAGAGAACCTAAATTAGTTCTTGGTAAAAAAAGTGGGATGACATCAATTGGAGTAAAACTTCAAGAATTTCAAATTGATTTAAATGAAGAAGCTAAAAAAGCACTGTTAACAGACGTTAAGAATGCAGGTATGGAGAGAAAAAGACTTATTACTGATGAAGAATTCTTGGGTTTTGTTAAAAAATATAAATAACAGAATTATTTTCAGATAGTTGAATTTTCTATATTAGATGAGGAGGGAGAAAAGTGGAAAATAAAACTGGAAGGATTGCAAGAATTAATTTAACCACCGGGAAAGTGGAAAATGAAAATTCTACCGATTACTATAAATGGTTAGGTGGAAGAGGATATGGAGTAAAGGTAATATTCAATGAAGTTAAAAAGGAGACAGATCCTTTATCCGAGGATAGTAAAATAGTAATTGCAGCCGGCTGTTTTACCGGTACATCCATACCTGGATCCTCAAGGATAAACATTATATCAAAGAATGTTTTAAATAACGGTATTTCCTATTCAAGTGGAGGCGGAGATTTTGCTCCTGCTTTAAAAAAAGCCGGATTTGATGCACTTATTATTGAGGGAAAAGCAGAAAAACCCGTATACCTATATGTATCGGATGGCAGGATTTTAATAAAAGATGCTGCCGGCGTATGGGGAAAAACAACATGGGATACTGAAGACGAGATAAGAACTGAATTAAAAAATGATAAATTGAAAATTGCTGCAATAGGTCCTGCAGGGGAAAACCTTTCAAAAGTAGCCTGTGTTATTATTGATAAGGCTCATGCAGCAGCATGGGGCGGTTGTGGTGCTGTTATGGGATCAAAGAATTTGAAGGCAGTAGTTGCAAATGATGCTAATGACTATGAAATAAGTATGTTTGACTCAAATAAGTTTGATAAAGAATGTAAAAGATATAAATGGATTTTATCAGCATCCGTACCCGCTTCAAATTTAAAAAGAGTAGGAACCCATGGTACCGCCGGTGCAGGAGGTTTGACCGGTAAAGCTCCGACTTCAGTAAGAAATTCATTGGATGAATATTGGGATCCCGAAAAAAATGAAAAAGTAGTGGAAAAATCTTATAAACAATATGAGAAAAAAAGGGTTACATGTTTTAATTGCCCTATAGCATGTCTGCATTCTTATGAGATGGAATATAACGGAGAAATTGTAGAAGGGGTAGGTATGCATGCCAATTCTGTAAGGGGTTTTAGTTCCAATTGGGATGTTGATGATCCGGCGGCAGTATTTAAGGCACATACACTGTGTAATAAGTATGGGTTGGACGTTGATGGCACTTCTTCGACTATAGCTTGGGCTATTGAGTGTTTTGAAAGCGGAATAATTGATACAAATGATACTTTTGGCGCTCAATTAAAATGGGGTAATGCAGATGAATTTTTAAAGCTTATTGAGGATATGGCATATAGAAGAGGATTTGGAGAAATACTTTCAGAGGGAGTTTTTAAAGCTTCCCAGATAATTGGAAGGAATAGTATAGAAAATACAATGCAAGTCAAGGGAGTAGGTATAAATGAACAGAGCTTACGAACTCATAAGGCATGGTCTCTTGGGATTGCTATAAGCACTAGAGGCAGTGGGCATGTAAGTGCTGCTCCGCAAACTGAAAAGCGTGGAATACCATCTGAAATCGGGGAATGGTTGTTTGATTGTCCTGAGGCTGGAATTCCCACTTCTTATAAAGGTAAGGGGAAACTGGTAGCCTGGTATGAAATATATAAAGCAATAGTTGATTCCATAGGAATTTGCTATTTTAATGCAGGCTGGTATGAGTTTACACTAGCTGATATAAGTTACTATGCAGAGTTTTACAATGCATTGACAGGTATGAATATGAGTAATGAAGAAATGTGGGATATCGGAGAAAGGATAGTTAACCTGGAAAAGGCAATAAATACTGTTTATGCCGGTTTTACGCGCGAAGATGATTACCTTCCTAAACGTATAATGGAAATACCCGTTAGTGATGGTCCTTATAAAGGGGAATTAATGGAGCGTGAAAAATATGATGAAATGCTTGAAGAATACTATGATGCACATGGCTGGGATACAGCAACAGGATTGCAAAAGCCGGAGACTTTAAAAAGACTTGAACTGGAAGAAGTGATAAGTTTTTTAAGTAACTAAAGTAAAAGTTACTTTAGTCTCTATGGCAAAACGTTTTATATACTGAGAGGGGGTTGATTATGTAAATTAAAGCACATAGTATTAAATATCTCTATATTTCGCGAAAAACATTTTACATTAATAATTCAAATTTCGCGTAAATGTTTCCTTGATTTTATTGAATTCGCACTATACCCGAATGTAATACCTTAGGTGCGTTCAATATATCAGCAAAAATTATTAATAATAGGGGGATTATATTATGAGTATTAAGAAGATGAGTTTGATATTACTAAGTATAATGTTGGTATTGACTTTAGTGCTGGCAGGATGTACAAAGACAGAGCCATCAAAAACAGAGCCATCAAAGACTGAACCGGAGAAAGCTAAATCTGTGCAATTAGGTGTAGCCACAGCTACTGTTGGAGGAGCATATTACCCAATGGGACAGGCGATTGCAAATGTTGTTAATTCACATTATGACGGTGTGGTTCTGAATGCGGAAGTTACAAATGGTGCTCTTGAGAATAACAGGCTAATTAATGATGGAGAATCCGCCCTTGGAATAACCAATGCTGATTTGGCATATTATGCTGCAAGCGGACAAAAACCCTATGAAAAAAAACAGGATGTAGTTGCTGTTGGGAATTTACATCCCAGTGTTTTTCATATCATAACACTTGCCGATTCTCCAATAAAAGGTATTGAAGATTTAAAAGGCAAGAGAGTAGCAGTTGGACCAGCTGGCGGTGCTTCTATAGGGATTATGGAGAACATTTTAAAAGAATATGGAATGTCATTCAATGATATTTCACCAAGTTATTTACCTTATTCAGATGGTTTTTCCCAGCTTTCTGACGGGAATATAGATGTGGCACTGGCAACAAGTGGTTTTCCAGCTGCAGCGGTAATGGAGATTGCAGCCACTAAAGCTATAAAGTTTATGGAAGTTGAGGAAAGCAAATTTAAGAATATGCTTGATCAATACCCATATTATACTGATGCAGTGGTATCAAAAGATGTTTATAAATTGGATAAGGATACCAAGGCAATTGGCATATCCAATCTACTGGTATGCAAGTCAGATATGGATGAGGATATTGTATATAATATAACCAAAGCATTATATGACAATATTCAAGAACTAAAGGAAAACAATAAAACTGCAGAACAAATAGATACAAGCAAATTAAGCGAGACTTCAATTCCATTGCATCCCGGTGCTCAAAAGTATTTTGACGAGAAGAAGTAGAATTACATAAATTATTTAACAAAATAATACGGGGCAGTCTTAAAATAGAGAGTGATTTCTAAGTTAAGACTGCCCTGCTTTTTCGTGTCGGGCTACTTCTTTTTCTATGCGGTCAAGCTGATCGCTGTGCATCTTATTTTAATAAATAATACTAAGTCTCCCTACAGCATGTAACACATTGGCAGGCTGATGAATAATATGGAAGGGAAAACGTGTAAAGGGGGGTTAATAATGACCAAAGGCTATATCTATGACTACGAGTATAAACCTGAAATGCTTGTTGCTCCACACTATGAAATACCTGTTATGGGGCCGGAATTCAAGCTGGCGGAAGCCTATGTGCCTTACCAGGTGCTTCAGAAGGTATATGAACCGATGAAGGGCTTGATGAAGGGAACTATTTTTCCGGAGCTGTACCGTCCATATGTAAAAATGAAAAAGGACAGAGAAGATTGAGGAAAGGAAGGTATTGAGATGGATATAAGCAGAGACAGACTTGAACTGCTTAAGGAAATAATGGCGGTTGACTTCTCTTTAGTGGAGCTTAACCTGTATCTGGACACACATCCGATGGATCAACGGGCATTAAGACTTCATAATGAGTATGTGATGAAATACAAAATGCTTAAGGATAAGTATGAAGAGGAGTATGCCCCATTGACCCACAGAATTGCAAGCGATTGCCCATGGGAATGGATAGAAGAGCCCTGGCCCTGGCAGATTGACTATGAGATGGGGGGGAAGTAATATATGTGGATATATGAAAAGAAGCTTCAATACCCGGCATGGGTTGAGGGCTGTGATTTAAAAATCGCAAAGCTGCTTTTTGCACAGTATGGGGGTCCGGACAGCGAGCTTTCCGCCGGTCTGAGATATTTGTCACAGAGATATAACATGCCTATACCGGAAGCAAAGGCAGTGTTGACGGATATCGGTACAGAGGAGCTTGCACATTGGGAAATAATTGCAACACTGATATTCAAGATAGTGAGCAGGGCAACGCCTGAGGAACTAATAGAGGCGGGCATGGGGCCGAACTATATACAGCATGGCCGTGACGTCTATCCAAGTGATGCAGCAGGAGTGCCGTGGACAGCAGCATATATTCAGGCAATAGAAGATCCAATAACAAATCTTCATGAGGATCTGGCAGCAGAACAGAAGGCCAGAACGACTTATGAGCATCTGATAAAATCCACTGATGACAGAGGAGTAATAGAGACATTGAGCTTCTTAAGGGAGAGGGAAGTGGTTCACTTCCAGAGGTTCGGTGAAACTCTGAGAATGGTGCAGGAGCATATGGATCATATAAAGCATAAGAGATAGCTAAAAGGGGCAATTAAGCCCCTTTTGTTTTCCTTGGAATAGCGGTTTTCGGATTGGCTCCTTCTTACACTTTGAATCTTGCTACTGCTGCATTGAGCTTATCGGCACTTTCCTTGGTACTGTTTGCCTGCAGGAGGACATTGTTTGACCTTTCTGCTACTATAGTAGTTTTCTGAGCTATGCTCTGAGTGCCTTCTGCCGCTTCATTATTTGAATCGGTAATCTCACTTATGGCCTTTATCATATTTTGCATGGAAGCCGCAAGTTCTTCGGAAGTTGCGCTGAAATCCGTCACAAGCTCGGCAATAGACTGTGCATCCTTATTATATTCATCAGTTGCATTAAGCATTGTCTTATAGTCTCTATTTACATCAGTAGCCATATAATTAAGCAAAGCGTTTGAGCTTGACGATAGATTTCCAACAGATTGCACTACTGTTTGGGTTATATCCTGTATCTTCGCAACAGTACTGCTTGAATTCTCTGCCAGCTTCCTTATCTCATCAGCAACAACTGCAAAACCTCTTCCTGCCTCGCCTGCTCTTGCCGCTTCTATTGCCGCATTCAATGCAAGAAGATTGGTTTGGGAGGTTATCTGCAGTATGGCTTCTGCAAGCACATTAATCTGCTCTACTGCCTTCGCTTCCTCCAAAGCATTTTCAAGTTTCCCCTTAACCTCTATGAATACCTCTTGAGCATTTTTTCGGGATACGAGGAAGTCTTCCTTGAGTTTGTTTGCCTTTTCACTTATTGCTCCAGCCGCCGATGCTCCATCCTGAGCTTTTGCAGCAATGGATTCAACAGCTCTGTCAATTTCACTGGAGGTAGCATTCATTTCCTGGGCAGAGGCTGCCATTTCCTCCATACCGGCAGACACCTCCTCAGTAGTCGCCGACACATCCTCTATTTGCCCATTGAGATCAGATATGTTCTCTATTGCTCCATTTATAACCGAGCTTACGTTTGATGCCTCATTTATGACATCATGTACCAGATCCTTAATGGAATTTTGCATTGTTTCAATGGATTTTGCAAGGATTCCAAATTCATCCTTTCTTTTCAGGTGCTTTTTTGATACTTCCTTTGTGAAATCACCTGTAGCGATATTTTTCAGGAACTCGGAGGATGACTTTATTGGATTGGAAATAGACGAAGCAATAAAATATGTAGAAATCAAGCTTAACACAACAAATACAAGTGACATGGTGATTATTGAAGTCTTAAGGCTGTCCAATTGTTCAAGCACTTCACTCTTGGGTGCCTCAACTGCAATGGACCAGCCGGTGTCCTTTAAGGATGCATAGCCCAGGTACATTTCTATTCCTTCAAATTTATATTCACCTGTTGAGGATTCTCCTTTGATCATTTTCTCCTCTATAGCTACAAGAGACCTGAGAGTGGCATCCTTCTCAACCTGTTCAAAAGCATTGTACCTGTCAAAGACCTTTTGTCTGTCGATGTGAGCTATAGTTGTACCATGTTCATTAATTATGAAAGCCTTTCCGGACTTTCCATATGTTATATCCTGGACAAAATCGCAAAGCTCATATCCATCCCTTGCTGCCGCCAAAACTCCGACAATTTCTCCATCATACTTTATAGGTACAGAGTAAACAAGCAAAGCAGAATTCATGCTTGTATTTATAATTGGTTCAGTTACAATATCCTCACCCTTTATTGACTGTGTAAAGTAATTCTTATCCGTTGCGTATGAAAAGTTACCGTCAGTTGAGTAAAGCACTCCGTCCTTCCCTATAAAGCCCATCCATTTATGGCCGCCTCTTTCTGATTCTTCTTTCAATATTAATAATTTGTCACTAATTGATGTTTTGGGGTCCCCGATTTCTGGTCTGGCTGCAATTGCTCCCAGAGCTATTAAGTTTCCACCTATCCTGTTTTCTAGAACCTGGGCGGACTGCTCAGCAACAAGGGGCAGAGTCCCTTCAACCTGGTCTATCAGTGCCTTGGAAGAATTCAGGTATGATACTACTGATAATCCTACACAGACTACCAAAAGCAGTATACTCATCAAGGCTATCATTCTGATTTTAATACTAAGTATTGCCGGGCTGCGTAGTTTATTGCTATTGTTTTTGCTTTTTTTCTGCGTTTTCTTGAAAAAATTGAGTTTCATCTGCTATATCCTCCCCTATTATTGATTGAATGCTATAATTCTCAAACATCTATTTCCCTCTCATGTTTAATATTACAAAATAGACCATTTCAATATTTAATAACAATTATAACCAAATTCTGTACCTATTGTCAAGATTCGACATAAAAGACAGCAAGTTTAAAGGGGCTTTTCAGCCCCTTTAGTTTTTGTTAACACCTGCATTCATTTTTTGATTCAAGAAGTTCATTCAATATTGTTTCGCAATCAACGATTATCTCGCATATGCAGTGGATATCTACGAACTTGAATTTGTCATGGCAGCGGAAAACTGCAAGGTTACCTATTACAGATATTACTTCTACGTTTTCCTGAACACAATCATCACAGGTATTGAGTATAATTGTTGCCCTGTTGTCATCGTTATCTGCCAGAAGGCACAGTAAATCCCTTATGTTATCCGGAAAGTGCTTTATTTTGAAATCTTTATCTCTTCTGCATTCTTTGCCCATTTAATTCACCTCCTAAATATTTGAGGTTATAGATTCAATTTTTGCATTTGCATGAAGCCATAAATCTATTTACAGGAGATAAGTTGAGATTTTATGTTATCTCCTGTATACACCTCTGATATCATAATATTAATAAGTACAAATAATGTGACAGCTAAGTTAAAAATTATATTTTTTCAGGCGTTTATGTATGTTATTATATAGTGCGGGGGAGGGATTGGGTTATTTTCTGTGGAATATGGGAGGAAAAGCTGATATAGTATAAGTATATATATTAAAGGCAGTAAAGGAAAAATATAGAATCAGGGGGGGAAGGCTATGGGTAGAGTACTGATAGTAAATGACAGCAGGTTTGAAAGTATGATTCTGAAGGATATATTAAGTCAATTGGGCTATAATGTATGCATAGCTGATGAGTATGATGCCGTAGGCCAGGTTCGGAGCTTCTCTCCTGATGTAGTACTGGCAAATTATGTTATGAGGGATACCTTTGGAGATCAGCTTATTGAAAGGATTAAAGCACGTTACCCTGAGGTCCGGTGCATATTGACCTCCAGCAGTATAATCGATCCTGACAGCCTGAAGTGCAGAAGAGTTGATGCGGTGGTTAGGACCCCAATAAGCAAGAATGATTTGGAAAGTGTACTTCAGCATTTATATAATGGCGAAGATGCTTCAGCAGACAATGGGCTTGAGTTAAAAGAGATTAAAGATACGATGAAGAAGTGGAGAAATAAAATAAAATAATGATATTTTATCTATATTGAACGCACTTAAGATATTACATCGGAGTATAGTGCGAATTCAATAAAATCAAGGAAATATTTACGCGAAACTTGAATTAGTTATGTAAAATGTTTTTCGCGAAATATATAGGTATGGGTTGAATTAATAAATGGTATATGATATTATGAAAGTACAATATACAATTTACTGTATATTAATGAGAGGTTGAAAAAAATGGACCAATATAAGAAGCAGTTGATGTCGAAAAACGGAAGAGTAACAATGCTGCTTGCCAGGGAAATGATGGGCTATCATGAGGGATACAGGATAAAGACTATCGGAGAGTATTCCGAAAGCTTCGGAATGGGAAGAGGAACTGTACAATCTGCACTGAAATTCCTACAGGAGGCCGACGCTATAAAATTGGAATCAAAGGGCCACCTGGGAACTTATATAGATCAAATTGATTATAAAAAGCTATGGAGCATATCAGATCTTGGCATTATTATGGGAGTAATGCCGCTGCCCTATTCAAAAAGGTATGAAGGTCTTGCTACAGGCTTCTATAAGACCTTTGAAACGGTAAGCATACCCTTCAGTCTGGCCTTTATGAGGGGTGCTACAAAAAGGATAGAAGCTTTGACTTTGGGAAAATATAATTTTGCGATCATATCAAAGCTTGCTGCCAATATGGAAATAGAAAACTCCTCCGATATTGAAGTTATTCATGAGTTTGGAGAGGGCAGTTACGTAGGAAATCATGTTATTATATTCAGAGATGGCAGCATGAAGGAAATAACCGACGGAATGAGGGTGGCATTGGACCCGGCTTCCATAGACCAGTTCACATTGACTTCATATGAATGTGAAGGCAAGAAGGTTGAGTATGTCACAACTCCATATAATCAGATATTGCAAAAGCTTAAGAACAATGAGATTGATGCGGCCATATGGAATGTGGATGAAATTGAAGAAAAGAATCTAAAGTTTAATATATCACCCTTTTCAAATCCGAAAACCAGGAATATAGATAAAGAGGATACAATTGCGGTGGTAGTCGTAAGTAAAAACAGCCTGGAATTTGGTGACGTGTTGAGGAAGTTCATTGACTTCAAGGAAGTAGAGGGTATGCAGAAAAAGGTAATTAACCAGGAGGTTATACCTATATATTAAAATTTTTTCTACCAATATACAAAAAAATGTATATTCAAGATTCGGAGGGAAATTATGGATCAGTTATTGAGAGAAAGGCTTGACATTTTGAAAGAGGCTGGAGAAATCAGTGATGAGATAAGGGCTGCAGTAATAGAATTTGCTCAAAGCTTTGAAAAGAAATATCCACTCACAATTACGGAAGAAAATGCATCTATGTTGATTACTCATTTGGCCATGGCATTGGCAAGGATAAAAAAGGGTGAGGAAATCATAGAAATGGATGAATTGGCCATGGATGAAATCAGGCAAAGCAATATCTATGGTGAACTTCCGGAGTTTTATGAGATAATTGAGGACAAATTGCAAATAAGGCTGCCGGAGTCTGAAAAGGGGTATATTGCACTGCATGCATGCACTATTATTGTTAAGCTGCAAAATGAAGGAGGGAGTAAAAATGATTAAATTTGTAGTCGGTGGCCAGGTTGAAAAAGACAACATAGTGAATCTGGTAAAAAAAATTGGGGGTGATAAGGTAGAGGTACAGTCCAAGACCGATCTGCATGCTGCCAATGATATCAAAACAGGTAAAGCGGACTACTACCTGGGAGCATGCCATACAGGGGGCGGGGGTGCTTTAAGTATGGCAATGGCCTTACTTACAAGGGCCAAATGTGTAACAATTTCTATGCCCGGAAAACCACCGAAGGAAGAAGACGTTGTAAATGCAGTTGCTGAGGGGAAAGTAGCCTTCGGATTCACCGGAGACCATTATGAAAGGGCAGTTGACCTTATCGTAAAGGAAATACTGAAAAAACAACAATAATTTTAAAGGGGGATTACGATGAACATTATTCTTATTGCCCTGATTGGAGCAATAGCAGCAATCATGGCCAATATGGGGATTGCCGTTTTCAATGACGGGTTAAGACCTATAATGCCGGAACATATTGAGGGAAGGATGACAAGAAAAGAGCTTGCGGCAACATCCTTTGCAATGAGCTTTGGACTGGTAATAGGCTTTGGTATACCCTTCTCTTTAACAGCCAGTATTCTATTGATTCACTGTATTTTGCTCGGCACAGATATAATAGGTACCTTCTCACCCGGTGGCAGGAAGGGTGCAATTATTGCAGGTGCGGTAGGAGCACTTTACGGAGTCGGAATATTATTGGGACTGGAAAGTGTAGTAAAATTATTTGAAGCACTGCCGGTCAACTTCATGGGAAGCCTTGGACAAGTAAGCGCCCCCATTGTAATAGCCTTTGCGGCCTTCCCGGCATTGGCAACAGGATATCAATACGGCGCGAAAAAAGGCTTGATCAACCTGGCAATTTCAGTTATCGCAAGACAGCTTGCAATAATCATGGGTCCTATAAAAATGGGTACGGCTTCTATAACAATTAATCCCGAAGGTACTGCACTTATAGTAGGTATGGTAATATTGTTGGTATATGCAATGAGAGAGAAGTCAGAAGAAGAAGCTATAGATTTGGTTTCGGTATTCGGGGAAAGAGTGAAGAGAATAAAGAAAAACATGCCTATTCTCATGGTTGCAGGTGCTTTGGTTGCTGCTGCAACTGCTTCCGGAATGATGGCCGGTGACCCCATATCCCTGAATCTTTTGAAGGAAGGGAAGAATATTGATGCAGGCTTTGCAGCACTTGCCAGAGGTATCGGATTCATACCCCTTATAGCCTCTACAGCAATTGCTACGGGTGTATATGGACCGGTAGGAATGACCTTTGTGTTTGCAATCGGTCTGTTTACGAAGAATCCGCTGATTGCCGCAGTTCTTGGTGCGCTGGTTATTGGCGTTGAAGTATTGTTGTTAGATCAGATTGCAAGATTCCTGGACAAATTCCCAGGCATAAGAAAGTCCGGGGACAATATAAGAACAGCTATGTCGAAGCTTTTGGAAATTGCTTTGCTGGTTGGAGGTATGAATGCTGCAAACGCAATGGCTCCTGGTATTGGTTACTTTGTTGTCATTGGTTTGTATATATTAAATGAAATAGCCGGAAAGCCGGTAGTCCGTATGGCTGTTGGACCTATAGCCGCTATCGTGGTAGGCATACTGATTAATATACTTGCTTTGTTAGGGATGTTTACACCTCCGGCATAAAGGATGACTTTAATATTCTCATAAAGCCGAGGGTTTCCTTGGCTTTATGAGAAAAAAAAGGAGTATGATTATGGATACAACCCAGAGGAATCTGCTGCAGCAGATGAAAAAACTAAATAAGGCAATGCTGAAAGCAAAGGAATTGGAAGGAAAAAGTGTAGTATATTCCAGAAAGGAAGTCCTGGAAGAGGCTGTAATTACTTTGTCGGAGAACCCTGATGCAGCTTTGGCGCTGTTCGGAGTAAAGAATACAGGGCAGATTGACCTGGATATGGTAAGAAAACTCCAGGATTCAAAGGGTTATTTGTTTCATACCGTCGATAAGATGGCTGACAGAGGAAGGGCTATAGACACAGACCTTATAAACCCTTTGACAGGCAGAGTAATGACAGGCTCCTCCAGTGGAGGCTGTGTGAACATATTGAGAGGGATTAATGATATTGCTATAGGCACAGACGGAGGGGGATCAGTTCTCGCTCCTGCCATAAGCACAGGACTATACTCCATAATGGCAAAGGGATTGGGACTTGCGGGAAAAAAGGCCCATGTATCTACCGACAATATTGCCTTTGTTCCGGGTATAGGAGTCATATCCCATAGTTACGAGCTATGCAGGAATGCAATTACTATTCTTTGTGATTTTGGCGAAATCCTTGAGGAGGAATTGAAGAAAAAAAGGCTTCTGATTGCTATTCCCAAGGAAGACTCGGTTACACTGCCGGGCGGACAGGATATGAGATCGAAGCTCAGTAAGGCGGTAGAGGGGATAAGCGGTTTGACAGAGCTGGTGGAAAAAGATTTTTGCGGCATAGAAAACAGGCATAAGGCTATAGAATTTTGCAGAAGCCTGTTTGATGAAGGAATAGATATAATAATAACCGCGGAGGGTCCGGTAGACTTGCTTGGCACCGGGGATTCCGTACTGGGCTCTCAAGGCCGGGCAGGCTCCTTGCTACAGGACAGCTCAGGAAAATATCTTGTGAAGGCCGCCAATATGGTGAATGCTACAGCAGTTACCATACCCTCAGGGGATTTGGGAACCGGTATTGTACTGACGGGCAAACCCGGTATAGATGCCGGAAGAGCTGTTATTGCCCTGGGTGGAGTTGTTGCGGGACTCTATACAGTGCCGGAATTATTCAGGAGTTATTTTATAGAAGGTTATGATAAAGAGGATATAGGATTTATTTAGCAGAAGGGGGGATCTGATTTGAGTATCGTTACAATAAAT
>LOES01000180.1 GCA_001515955.1 Clostridia bacterium BRH_c25
GTAGGCACAGCATCCGGAGCATCAAAGGCGGCATTGCTCCGAATGTAGTACCGGACTATGCCTGCGCAGAGCTGGATTTTCCGGAGGCTGAGCGGGGGACGGTCTGCCGTTTTTCTGACGATAAAGTCAGAATCACAGAGCTTCCGGATGGACTGAAAGTGGAAGCATGGGGCGTCAATGCCCATGGAAGCACGCCGGAAAAGGGTGAAAATGCTATTGGCCGCCTTTTGCTGAAGCTGGGTAAATTGCAGCTTTCCGGTGCATCCGGACAGTTTGTGGGCTTCATGAACCGAATGATTGGTATGGAAACGCGAGGCCGCAGTCTGGGAATCTACATGAAAGATGACATATCCGGCGATATGATCGTTAATCTCGGCATGATAGAAGCCGACTCAAAAAATGCTGTAATCAAGCTGAATCTGCGTTACCCCGTTACTCATTCCTTTGAAGAATTTATTGGTATCTTGAGGGAAAAAATGGCGGAGGGCAACTTTGAGGAAATATCCCTGGCTCATAAGCATAGTATCTATATGCCGCCGGAGGCGCCCCTTATCAGAAAGCTTTCCGCGGTATATGAAGAACAAACGGGTGAAAAGGCCACATTGCTTTCTATAGGCGGAGGTACTTATGCCAAAGCCATGCCGAATATAGTTGCTTTTGGACCGATATTTCCGGGAGACGATATTGTGGAACATAAGCCGAATGAGTATATAGAAATAGAAAAACTGATACGGAATGCACAGATCATTGCCTCTGCAATGTATGAGCTTGCAAAATGAAAATAGCCTGCTGTATGTTGGAGGCAAAAACAGATATATGTAGCATATACACTCTTTATAGTTTTACAATTGAGCCGCCGCTTCCAAATAATCCGGAGCGGCGGCTCAATACTAAAGTTCCTGGGAAAATATAAAATAGTTCTAAGAAAGGAAAGAGTAATATGAATGTCAACGAGAATTTTAGATATCTGAATATTGGCCTTTCTGATGATATCCTGCGCCGCAAATTCTATGGGGATTTTGCGGGTGCCATTCGTTTGATAGACAAAAAACTATCGGCGGATAATATCCCGGAAGCATTAAGAAACTGCCTCAAAGTACAGCGTGAGATAATTCTCCGTCTGCCGGACGACTATCCCCTGACAAAGGAAGAAGCACTTGCTGTGGTACGTGAGCATATTCCGGATTTTACCGAAGAGGAATTTATAGAGCGTGAGGATGCGGGAAAGATCGATTGGATATATATTGACGGTGTGTCTCATTATTTTAACCGCTTTTTTGAAACGATGTGCAAAACGGATGCGGCTTTTGCTAAACGCGCGGGGGTCATAGTGCCGGGGACTGCAACCTTTATCAACGGTGAGCCGACAAAAGATCATGCCGTCCGCATCATGCAGAAAAACGGAAGGATGACGAACCGCATCCGCTGCCGCGCTTCTGTGCGTATCAAGGATGAATTTTTTGAAAAAGGCAAACTGGTACGGGTACATTTGCCGATTCCCTGCGCCTGCGAACAGCAGAGTGATATAAAAATCGAAAAGCTGTATACTGAGAGCGGTTTTGGGGCTCCGGAGACCGCACCGCAGCGTACAGTATGCTGGGAAGAGATCATGGAAGAAAATCATGAGTTTTTTGTGGAATTCTCTTATATACATACGGCAAAATATAATGATGTATCCCGTATCTTGCCGGCTGAACAGCAACCATCCTTCGATACAGAAGAAATATCGCCGCATGTTGTATTTACACCATATATCCGTGAGCTTGTCCGCACGTTGACAGAAGGTGTGAATGATCCACTGGAAAAAGCGAAAAAATTCTATGATTTCATTACATTAAATGTAAAGTATTCTTTCATGCGGGCATACTTCGGACTGGAAAATATCTCAGAGACCTGTGCCCGCAGCTTTGTGGGCGACTGTGGTGTTCAGGCTCTGCTGTTTATTACACTATGCCGCTGTGCGGGTATTCCGGCCCGCTGGCAGAGCGGTTGGATAGTCGAACCGGAATTCTGCGGTGCTCACGACTGGGCTATGTTTTATGTGGCGCCTCACGGTTGGCTGTATGCCGATCCTTCTTTCGGGGGGGGTGCTGTGCGAGAGGGCAATGAAGTACGCCGACAGCACTATTTTGGAAGCCTGGATGCCTACCGTATGGTTGCAAATTCCGAATTCCAGGTGCAATTTACCACACCTAAACAACAATGGCGTGCAGATCCCTACGATAATCAGCTGGGCGAAATTGAGACAGAGGATCGTGGCCTACGGTATTTTGAGTATGAACGTACCAAGGAAGTCCTTTCGTGCGTTGAGATATGAAATGCAGCACAAAGAGTCCATGGAAAGAGAACTTCTTCTCTTTCCACGGACTCTTTGATTTTACTCCGTCTTATCAGTGATAGGCTGTCCCGCCAGCCCATATAGCATTAAATCGAATAACTCTTTCAACAAATAAAGGGAATGGTCCTGAATAGCGGAGATAGCCAAATCAAAAGGGGCAAATATGACATTAAAAAAGATTGAATCAAAGGAGCAAGCTCAGAATGTACCTGTGCCCTTTACGACATACAGCTTTTTCTATGACGGACAGTTTGTGATCAATGAAATATTTTCAGACAGCAAGTTTATAAAATTCCTTCAGGAGAAGGGCTTTTAAAATGAACGGATCAAAAGCAGATACCGATTTAAGCAGGAATGCAAAACTCGGCTATCTGCTTTTGTGTTTCGGGTAAGCGATGGGAAAGTCATGAAAAAACCTATTTTACCGGTACAACAATCTGTGTAAGCAATTCACTTGTATTACGATCGTCATCATTCAAGTAGTAATTATAGATCGTTCCCTGCTGCTCATAGCCATGTGCTGCTATCCACTGCATGATTTCAAACATCAGCGGGTCGGTATCTTCATAAGCACCTAAAAATATGCCCGACACAGCTTTACGGACAGGAATCGTATGTCCTACGATATCACCATTTTCCGGTACCGGCTTAGCAACCGGGAACCCCATTTCTACATCAAGGTTTTTAAGATCGGTATTATGGTAGCATACAAATGGGCTGCCGGAGAGCAGTAGGTTGTTTTGAGCGGCATACGCCATGATCTTCCCATAGGCTTGCTTTGCTGTCTCCGGGTAATTATCGAAATCGATGATGGTGCGGATAGACAGGACATGTTGCTCCTGTTGTTCTAATAAATTAATTTTCGAAATAACCGCCATATTCATTACCTCCTGTTTACTTCTTTTTTATCCCTCTACGGATGGCGATACAGCGCTTTACATCCTCCAGCACCGCGTCATCCGCTACGTTAATCATGAGCCACTTCTGGCCCATACCGGTTTTGGTTTCGTGATATAATTGCTGAAAATACTCTGTAGAAAAAGGGAGCATCAATTCGGTTTCGGTCCACTCATGTTCACCAATGACAACGAGGGCAATATAGTATCCCTCTATTGGATACAGCGTACATAAGGTACGGCCCGCTTTCTTATACTTCACATTCCATCCATATTGCATGGAACATCTGCTGTATTCCAGCACCGGCTTGCTCTGAAATTCCGTCTCAATATGTTTGCACAAACGTTCCCACAAAGGATTGTCCACATAAGCGCTGATGGTTTCCAGTGACGGCTTCTGTGACGCATTGGTCCTATTCCATATTTCCTTCTCTTTCGGTATCCGTTGCGATGGACTTAATGGCAGCCAGAGCTCCATATAACTTGCGTCAGGGCTTGTATCATAATACATCTCGACGGCGAAATCGCCGCAAGCCAGGTTATGCTTTTTCAGCCAGCCATTCATGAACGAGGACGCTTTGAAAACTGCCGAACCAATGAGTTCTGCAAAGTTCTCTGCTTCAAAACAGCAAACGGTATACTCACAGCATGGAAGCGTATAAGAAGCATAGCCCTCTGCCATTGCATTTCCGGTGGCTTCAGCCCCGGCCATGTAGGTGCAGCAGCCTTCTCTGGCATCGCCTCCATAAAGAACACCAAACTCATTGCCCTTCGGCAGCAAATGCGGAATGCCCGGTTTTTGACGGTGGAAGTCCTCCCATATTATCCCGGTTGTGGCGATACCGGTAGCTTTGCCTCCGGTTAGTTCTGCAGCCGGTACTTCGCCTGCAATTCCGATAAATGTGCGTGGCTCATCCAGCTTTCTGCGGGTCACTTCAACTACCATGCCATCAGCAATCAACGGCACATTTTCATCAACCATGGCATAGCTCAATAGCAGGTCCGGTTTGACATACTGGTTGAGTATAACAGGATGACCACGGTATTCCTCCGGTGTAATGCCGTATGCATCTTTAAACGCACGGGTAAAGTTGGCGTGGTCCGAGAATCCATAGTCAAGTGCCACATCAAGAATACGCTTTTCTTTGTTTTTAAGCGCTTCCGACGCTTTTGCCAGCTTGCGCAGCTTCACATATTCATTTACCGGTTTCTTCACCAAACGCCTAAACAGGCGCTGGAAATAATACGGTGATAATGCCGCTACATTTGCGAGGGTTTCTATTTTAATCTCTTTCTGCAAATTATCTTCAATATGATTCAGGGCGTTTTGTATTGCTTCCCATGCGTGCATGTTAACACCTCCTTTAGTATGCAGGGTAACACGGGAACAGGTTCGTTCGCTTGTCACATGATGCTCTTTTCAAATATATAGATCGCACTGTCACCAGTTTTGATATTCAACCCCCATCTTATCTTCTTCCAATAAGGTCAGCAGGTCGAAAACGATACATTCCCTAAAATGATAAATACAGGGGATGCAGCGCTTTAGCCCCAAGTGTTCAAACTGCCAGTTTATTTTTTGAATACACCCACAGGCGCCTTTTTCCTTACTCCACAAGGACGATGTATAGTATACATTCATTTGTATACCTCCATTTTTACAATCATTTATAAAAGTGTAGTCTTCAAAAGCTAATAGAATATTATACCATAAAAACCCTTTATAAGCGTATATCTCAGAAGCCATAACACAGAGTATAACCTTCTTGATAATTTATTGAGCAAAGGGTATAATTATAAAAATATGTTAAAAAATATCCCGGATGGACAAAAACTGTCCAGAAGGAAATATTGATTATAGGAGGAGGTTACAATGTCAACTCGCAAAAAACTCGGTATAGATTTTGGAAATATTGATTCTATCAACACCCGTGAAGATAGAATCCAGTATATCAACTTTAAACTGGCATCCCTTGGTTTGCCGATTTATCGTTCAAATGACACCAATAATGCAACAAACACTTATTTCATTGACTTGTTTGAAGATATTATCAAGGACTACAAAGAGAAAACCAGAATGGTCGATGTGAATGAAGTCGGTATTCATAGGCGCATCAACCAATTTTTCAGTACTTTTTTTTATGAGAGCCCTACCCCGCTAAAAGGAGTAGAAGATTCCCTTACGCTGGATCATTACGGACTTGCCAGGGAAATGTCACTCCCTCCTGATGGCAATACCTTTACCAATGCGTATATCAGCAGTTACCGCATTAAA
Source organism: Clostridia bacterium BRH_c25 (assembly GCA_001515955.1). Next base: position 5,510 of record LOES01000180.1, read on the forward strand.
CAAGGCGTACTTCATAACCCAAGAAACGACAGACGTACCACCGAAGGGTCCTTCCATATTGTCGAAGGGGGGCTGGCAATTCCATATGACAAAAAGGCCGTGCCGAAAGAGGCGTTTGTAAAGCTTTACCAATCTGCCATTAATCCACCTGAAGAACTAAAGGTACTCCCTTTTACCGTCAATCAAGCCCAACCCGCGAAGACCTTTGTTTCTTTAATGATTAAACCCATCGTCTCACCAAAAGTCCCGGGGGTTCTTGATGAAAAGACGATGGAAGTCTTGTTTGTGGCGCCAGGCAGTTTGGTCTCAAATCTGGACTTTATCGAATCCGTCTTTGGTAATATGGGTGATCCCAGTTTTCACAGTAATGACTCGGGTTTGGATGTTGACAACTGGTCCGGGCACACAGGCTATATTTTGCTTGCACCCCACTTGACTACAATGAAAAAAGTCGACTTGGGTCTTCCTCACTATAATGATGCCACAGAAAGACAACGACGGGATGGTATGTGTTATCAAGATGAAAACGAATGCTATAACGAAGGCAATGCCTTTAAGCTCACTTGCCGTGACAAAAGCGGTGTGGCAGTGACTCTTATCGCCGACAATTACTTTGGCTATTCGAAGAAGGAGATCAAAACCCAGATCAGCTTTGCTGCAAACCTTTTTGGCAATGTGGAAGAAGAGCATGCCGGTGGCACCATTGCCTATCCTCAAAAAAATCTAGGTGTACACTATAATGCTGTGGAAGACAACAGGCTCTCGAGCTATTCCTTTGATGAGGTTATAGAGCATTATGGCGGTATGATGTACCTTCAGGAAGATCACTACGGCATCGACAAACGCAACAAACAAATCATCTATTTACCTGAGAATGTTAAAATTGATTTGTACAAAACTGAAATCAAATGGCTGTATAACGAGACAATCCGGACGTTGAAATTAATGCCAAATTACTTCTATGTGCTCCCAAATGGTGAAAGGATTCATATGGAAAAACATCCGGAAGCCCCCATTTGGAAGCTGATCGGCACTGAAGCAGAGGGAACTTTCTGCCACAAACCTTGCACGGTGTCAGGTGGCGGTAAATCTGAGATTTCTAAATCCATTAGCAATTCCATCATTTATGGTACGTATTATGTGAATGACTTGGCCAAAGACCTGGATAATGTGGAAGCCATTCTCAACTATGATTATAGACGCCGTTGGAAAGACTACCCGGATAGAACGCGTCCCTCAAGAGTGATATTGTCCATTGACCGTACCCTAGGGTCGGTAATCAAACTCCTAACGCCGTCAACAGCCTATACCGACGAATTTAACGCCTACATTGAAGCGATCCCAAATCATGTAAAGGCGTTGGTTTTCATGGTTAAAAGGTTTTATCGGCAGTCTTGGGGGAGCGATTGGCGAAAACACTTTAGCGTTGATCTAATAAATGGAAAGCCTGGAAATGAACTTAAATTTGACAATCGAAAAATCAGACCGAGTTATTTACGCGTAGGTTTTAGGGATGAACAAGCATGGAGAATCTTTAAATTGCGCATGGACTTTATGCCCAGTGAGAAGATTCAAATGGAAGATGACATTACAGCATCTGTCATGGTTCCTCACAATCAGTTGCCATATATAAATCCCGAATACACCAATGGAAGCTTTAAGTTCACTACCAACTGCGAATACCGGTTCTTTCAACGGCCGGACGATGCGATTCACAAGGGTTATGACAAACAGGCTGAAAAAGATCTGTCCAGTAACAATCTTTTCGCCACCAACTATCAACCTCTCACAAAAGCAGATGTTGAAGAAATTAAAAACGATGTCATGGGGTATATTGCCTATACAGACCCTGTCAAAGCGCATATTGAGGCCTTTTTAAAAAGCGATGATGCATACTGTGTGGTGTCTTCGGAACCTAGGATTGTGAATGGCGTCCCAAGTAAAAATCCAAGATACCTGGAGCATCGTTCAGACTTTATAGATCCCCTGAAGATATATCTTTCAGAGGTTGGTGTGCATTTTTCAAGGA
>LOES01000181.1 GCA_001515955.1 Clostridia bacterium BRH_c25
AGCCTAGTTCCTCAAGCGCTTTAATCACAGTATCCGGTGCTGGCTTCCTGGACACATTTTCCGACTCACCTATTGCTACTTTTATATACTCCCCAAAATGTAGATGGCTAAGCCCCTTTACAGCATTATCGAATTTGTTTGACACAATTGCAAGCTTATAATTTTCTTTTGACAATTGTTGTATTAATTCCATAATTCCTTTATAAGTGCCAGTCTTATTCTGCATATTCCCAGAATAATGATTACGAAAGTTTGCCAGACATTTTTCATAATACGGATTATTAAGTCCATCAGATATTGCAAGCTCTATTAACCGTGCTACACCATTACCGACAAAACTCCTGACCTCTGTCATTTTCCTGTATGGAAAACCATGGATTGCCAATGCGTAATTGACACTGTCTGTAAGATCTTCAAGTGTGTCTAGCAATGTTCCATCCAAATCAAATATAATAGTATCGTATTTTTTTATTTGTCTCACCTTCTGCCAAAATATTTCCAGTCTTAACTATTTATAATTTCTCTATGTCTTGAAATAATACCTTCCTAAAGTATAAAAAAGCATGAAATAATCATGCTTTTCAAAACCCTTCCAGCATAGACTTTTACGACTTATAAATCCAGATATTTCTTTATTACATTTTTTATTTGTTCTCTGTTAATCTTACTCTCAATGCTCCCGCACTTTTCTCCCAATCTTTCCTTCGATATTGCCCTTATCTGATGAGCCATTACTATCGATTCTTTTGGTAACCCCGTATCCTCTGCTTTTAAATATACCTCTGTAGGATATACTTTTCTTCCTTGCTTTACAGAAGTAATAGATAGTATCGTTACTATAGGTAATACCTGATTAACTTCTTCAACAGAAACTACCAAAACAGGTCTTTGACCTGCTTGCTCTGAACCTTTAGTTGGGTCGAGATCCGCCCAGAATACACCCCATTGATAATCTACCATTCTGTATTCCTCCTGGACATTTCCTTGTCAGAAAATTCAAATACACTCATACTGTCATTCAGATCTTGCATAAACAATGGGTCATTAGACGCTTCTGCCATCTTTTTCTTGAGTATTTCTTTTTCAACCATTTTCGTATACTCCTCTAACGCTTCTTTTACACCAGCATTCAATGATGGAATATAGTTGCTCTTTGCAAATTCTTTAAGTTTCTCAATTAGCTCTATAGGTAACGAAAAAGTCACATTCTTGAGACTTGATGCCATAATAACACCTCCAACATGTTGTATAATTATATTGTACATCAATATTTGATTATATACAATATAATTATGATTGTATTGAGGGTATGATTGAAATATAAGCTGTGAATAAAAAAGAGACTGCCTATCTTGTTGGCTGATGTCGGGCGTCCCATGATTCAGATCAACCATGGACAGCTACCCCCTCAATAAGTTAAAAGCCCAAACAACTCACGATAACCCAAATCCGCTTTCAACCAGCTTGGTAAGCTTAGCGAGGGCTCTGACTGCCGGCGCACCATCAATAATATCATGGTCAACTAAAGCTGTGATATAGAGATATTCTCTTATTTCAATTCTATCATCTACAACACCCGGTTTCTTAACTATCGAACCGATTGCAAAGCATAGTGGGTGAACACTTACTGGTATTACCCATCCATTTATCCTTCCCATCATTCCAACAGAAGTTATAGCCACAGTTCCCATATTTTCTTTTGCTAAGAAAGGGTTTCGAATAATATGCCTCCATATTATTCTTCTAATAAAACCTGGAATAGTATAGTAAAACCTCATTAAAAGATCATTCTTTTTTTCGCCCAATATGTAATCACCTTCACCATTAATCGACTGCTTCTGTCCATTTCTTATTTCATTACAAATATCAGTAATACTTTTTTCATTTGTTTTTCGAAGTACATAAGGCAAAGGCACTTTTTTCCCCTCAACTTCTCTTTCTATCACAATTGATATATCGATATCCTCAAAGATGACAACATTTCTCTTGCCTTTTCTTATTCCATGGATTTGCACAGATTCTTCGACTGCATGGCTGATACATTTAATTAACCATGAGTTGAAAGAAACCTTTTCATGCAGCCTCTTTTTTGCAGAGATCATTTTGCGGGCTTCTGTAACATCCAATTCTATCAGTGCCTTTATATGGTGTTTCTTTAAGCCCTCTATACCAACATCAATAGTCGATAATCTGCTTGCTGGAAATGTTTCTATTTTATACTCCCCTATATTTTTCATGCTTGTACCCCCTCTTAATGTTTCAGATTTATGGTAAAGCCCCACAAACCTTCTAATCCGCGCCCTTGCGGGAATCCTCGTGTTATGCGCAGTCCAATGGCACTTATTCAAAGTGTGCTCGTGGGCACACTACATTTTAGATTAATGGTATCTCCATTTCAATTAATGAGTCCTCATTCTCATCTATAATTTCAACACTTATCTTTTCTACACTTGAATCAAAAATATCATCAATGCCCGCCACATCTTCTATAGCAGATTTGTACTCTTTTTCGGTTGGCAAATTACCTACTGTCATATGAGGATAATAATCTACTGTTTTCAACCATTCGGGATGAAAAGGCTCTAATATACCTGTGTAAAGACATTTATAAATATTTATTATTTCATCTCTTCCTTTTGTTATATCTAAGAATAGATGATTCCCAAAAGTTCTAACTGGGATGATGCCCTGTAAGGAAACCTTAAAAGGCTTAACCTCTGACAAAATGCCATCTAAATGAGTCTTCAATGCACTTGTACTTATCTCACTTTCAAAAGGGAAGACAAGTGTGATATGAGGTCTGACATGATGTGCTAAAGGATCATATTTATCTCTTATAGTATCGATTATATTCATATTACTGAACTCAGGAAAAATCATTATACATCTTTTAATCATAACTTAACTTCCTTTCAAGTTCTTAGATTACTTATTACTGTATCCTGTTAGGATATAATTCTAGCCATTGGATTGCGTATAACTAATACAACTACGACATAATGTCGTCAACAATCCCCAAACTGGGTGTGTTGACGAAATAGTGTCGTCAATATTTCTATATAGCTGCGAACTATACATATATATATAATTTCTCCATTTTTTACATAATACCTTCCTAAAAATGCAAAAAGCATGAATTCATCATGCTTGTCTAAAAATCAAGAAAAGGAAAAACATAAACCTAGGTTTATGTTTTACGCTTCAGTTTTCTCTTCAGTTTTCGCTTCTGCCTTCTCTTCTTCTTTTACCGTATCCGCCATTGCGTGCTTTCTTGAGAGGTTTATTCTTCCTTGCTTATCGATTTCGGTTACTTTTACAAGTATCTCGTCACCAACGCTTACAACATCCTCAACCTTTTCAACTCGCTTAGTATCCAGCTTGGAGATGTGTACAAGGCCTTCCTTGCCGGGGAGTATCTCTACAAAAGCTCCAAAGGTCATTAATCTGACTACCTTGCCCAGGTAAATCTCGCCTTCTTTTACTTCCTTTACCAGGTTTTCAATTATCTTGAGAGCCTTATCACCGGCTGCCTGGTTTGTAGCAGCTATAAATACTCTTCCGTCATCTTCGATGTCAATCTTTACTCCTGTTTCAGCAATTATCTTGTTGATTGTCTTTCCGCCAGGGCCTATTATATCTCTTATCTTGTCAGGATCAATCCTGGTTGTTATAATCTTAGGAGCGTATTGGGACAATTCTTTTCTCGGAGTGCTTATTACAGTGAGCATCCTGTCAAGTATATATAGTCTTCCTACTCTTGCCTGCTCCAGAGCCTTTTCAAGTATAGGCCTGTCAATTCCGGCTATCTTTATGTCCATCTGAATTGCTGTAATGCCCTTGCTTGTTCCGGCTACCTTGAAGTCCATGTCTCCCAGGAAGTCTTCCATACCCTGTATATCAGTAAGTATGGCTACATTGCCCTTTTCCTTCATAAGTCCCATTGCAACCCCTGCTACAGGCGCTTTTATCGGTACACCTGCATCCATAAGAGCCAATGTGCTTCCGCATACGCTGCCCTGTGAAGTTGATCCGTTGGAGCTTACAACCTCGGATACAAGCCTGATTGTATATGGGAATTCCTCTTCGGAAGGTATCATAGGCTCCAATGCTCTTTCTGCAAGAGCTCCATGACCTATTTCTCTTCTTCCGGGACCTCTCATGAATCTTGTCTCTCCTACGCTGTATGGGGGAAAGTTGTAGTGGTGCATATATCTCTTTGTCTCTTCTTCAGTAAGACCGTCAAGTATCTGGACATCTCCCAAAGCACCCAAGGTTGCAATTGTAAGAACCTGTGTCTGTCCTCTTGTAAAAAGTCCTGAGCCATGTACTCTTGGAAGGATCCCAACTTCGCTGCTTATTGGCCTTATTTCATCCAATTTTCTATCATCAGGTCTTATACCCTCTTCAGTAATGAGCTTTCTTACCTGTTCCTTGATGATGTCATACAGTACCTCACCAATTTCCTTTTCTTTCTCTGGGTAGATTTCTGCAAAATGCTCATAGGTCTCTTCCTTGACTGCATCCATTTTTTCTTGTCTTTCCAGTTTGTCAGGAGTTCTGATCGCATCAAGGGTTTTCTGAGTTGCATACTCTCTTATGGCATTTTCGATTTCTGAATCAACCTTGAAAAGAACATATTCCTTCTTTTCCTTACCTACCTTTGCAACAATTTCTTCAATGAATGCAACAATCTTTTTGATGTTCTCATGAGCAAACATTATTGCTTCGAGCATTACATCCTCAGGGATTTCCTTTGCTCCCGCCTCTACCATCATGACAGCATCCTTTGTACCGGAAACAACCAAGTGCAGATCGCTCTTTTCCCTGTCTTCGTTATTTGGATTGACTATCAGCTTTCCATCAACTCGTCCAACCAACACTGAGCCGGTAGGGCCTTCAAAGGGGATTGAGGAAATGGACAGCGCTGCTGATGAGCCAACCATTGCTGCTATTTCAGGCAAATTGTCCTGATCCACAGACATTACTGTAGCTATAACCTGTACATCATTTCTGTAGCCATGAGGAAACAATGGTCTTATAGGTCTGTCTATCAGTCTTGCTGACAGTATGGCTTTTTCTGTTGGTCTGCCTTCCCTTTTTATAAAGCCTCCAGGGATTTTTCCTACTGCATACAGTCTTTCTTCATAATCAACGCTTAGAGGGAAGAAATCAATCCCCTGCTTTGGTTGTGCTGAAGCGCATGCTGTTACAAGTACAACTGTATCACCATATCTGACTAATACTGCTGCATCGGCCAACTGGGCTATTCTTCCTGTCTCTATACTTAATTTTCGTCCACCCAGTTCTAGTTCAAATACATCCATGTTTTTGCCTCCTTTCAATTTTGTATATATATTTTGAAACAATAGTAAGATAATTTTACCAGTTCCAAAAGATTAACTTCTATATGTATTTTATTATTTCCTTCTTGCACAAAAAAAATCTTACAAAAAGGGCGGGTTTGATCCCCGCCCTTCAACTACTATTTTCTTAAACCTAATTTTTCAATAATAGCACGGTATCTCTCAATGTCTTTGGCCTTGAGGTAATTCAGAAGTCCTCTTCTCTGACCAACCATCTTGAGCAGTCCTCTTCTTGAGTGATGGTCCTTCTTGTTTGTCTGAAGATGACCGTTGAGGTTGTTGATTCTCTCTGTAAGTATAGCTATCTGTACCTCTGGAGAACCTGTGTCACCTTCCTTGGTCTGATATTTCTGTATGACCTCGCCCTTTGTTTCCTTTGTAAATCCCATTAATTCCACCTCCTTATAATATCCCCAAAAGCCAAGCAAACCGTCGGTGAGTCGGTATACCGAGCAATTGGAATCCTTATGACAGATATGATTTTAACATATATAATTCTCCATGTAAAGGATATTTATTCTAGCTATATTTTTAAAGCTGAATTATATACAGCTTATATAGCCAATCTGTCCTGAATATCCCTGCGGATTTGCTTTACAAGCTCTTCCATTGATTCAAATTTATATTCATCCCTCTTATGTCTATGGAAGAATATTTCTATTTCCTCGCCATATATGTTATCACAAAAATCAATAAGGTGAGTTTCCACACTCAGACTTTCCCCGTCAAAGGTAGGATTGAAGCCAATGTTTGATATGCTTTTGTAAAGCTTGCCCGAAACAGTTGTGGATGTATAATAAACTCCCTTTTTGGGAAGTGTTATGTCCTTTTTTACATCTATGTTTGCTGTTTTTATTCCCATTACCTCACCGTTCTGCTTGCCATAAATGACTTTCCCATGTACAGAAAAGTCTCTGCCTAGGTAATCAGCAACTTTATCAACACTGCCGCTTCTTATTATGTGTCTTATAAGGCTGCTGGACACAGTGTGTCCATCTACTTCCACAGCTTTCACAACATTAACCTTGAAGCCGTATTTTTCCCCATACTGCATGAGAATTTCGGCATTCCCCTCACCTTTTATTCCAAATCTGTAGTTATATCCAACAACGACTGATTTTACTCGAAAGCCATCCACAAGAATTTTTTTCACAAAGTCTTCTGCACTCATATCTCTGACATTGTTGAAATCCTCAAGATAAAGCATGTCTATACCCATGTCCTCTATTATTTCCGCCCTTTTTTCATTATCTGTTATCAGATAAATATGCTTATTGGGTATTAAAATTTTTCTTGGATGCACATTAAAAGTATATACCAGGCTTCCTGTTCCGTATAGCTTGGCTTCTTCCTTCAAAAGCTCAATCAGCCTCCTGTGCCCCAGGTGTACACCATCAAAGCTTCCCAGTGCCACGCACCAAGGTGCTGATTTTAATGCATCTTCATATTGCTCAGTAATTTTCAAGATAACCACCCTTATACTCCTATGGACATAGCAATATCCATAAAAATTAAATAAATATGTTTTTTACTTTTATATATAATCTTTGTTTATCTGCGTCATATAGAACATTGCCTATTCCTAAAAAACCGTCTTCTCCATATATGCTTACGTTCTCATTTTGAATTAATTCCTCAAATCCTTGCTGCACACCTTGCCCGTAAAGAGGGTTGCCATTCATTATAGAGCTTAAAGCAGATGGTTTTGCAATAATAGCCTTGTAGTGGGAAAACAACAGCTCTACGCTTTTCAGGATATCATCCAGCCGGTTTTCTGAAGCGGCTGTTTTTATCTCTTCCAGGGTATTGGAATCCTCAATCTTAAATGGTGCTGAGCCAAGTCTTACCAACTGTGACATATATGCACCGCAGCCCAAAGCTTCACCTATATCATAGCATAAAGTTCTTATGTATGTGCCTTTGGAGCATAGTACATCAATCATTGCTTCATCTTCTGCAGCCATATCTAAAAGCTTCAGTTCATATATTTCTACAGGCCGTTCTTCTATATCTACTTCTTTGCCCTCCAGGGCATACTGATATAATTTCTTTCCCTTTACCTTCAATGCAGAATATATCGGAGGTTTCTGGCTGATTGTGCCTGTGTAGCTTTTCAAGACTTCTTCAAGTACTTTTGGGTCAATAATAACCTGTCCTGATTCCCTAAGGATCTTTCCATAGCTGTCATAGGTATCTGTTACTGCTCCAAACTTAATATTTGCCCTATAGTGTTTCTGTTTGTCCGTAAGATACTGGACTACCTTTGTTGCCTTGCCGACACATATGGGCAGCACTCCCGCAGCTTCCGGGTCCAAAGTACCTGTGTGTCCCACCTTCTTCATATTCAGCACTTTTCTTATGAAAGCCACTACATCATGGGAGGTCATGCCCGGCGGCTTCAAAACGTTTATTATCCCATTCATAGCCTTATCTCCTTACTTGATTGTTGCAATAACTGCATCAAGTATTTTCTCCTTCACCTCAGCTACTGTGCCATAAAGGATACAGCCTGCCGCACGCACATGGCCTCCTCCTCCGAACCTGCCGGCTACAGCTGCAACATCAACCACTTTTTTCGACCGCAGGCCAACCTTTATTTTCCCAGTCTGAAGCTCTTTAAGAAATATAGCAACTTCTACACCTTCTATATCTCTTGCAAGGTTAATTATACCATCACTATCTTCTTCCATTGCATTTGAATTTTTCATCTGCTCCAGAGTAAGATTTACACAGGAAATGCTGTCATTATTGTAAAACTCCAGGGAGTTAAGAGCAGTCTTCATCAATACTATCTTTTCCTTTGAGCTGTTCTGGTATATCCTTTCAAACATAAGTGATACATTAACCCCACTGTTTATAAGGTCGCCGGCAATCTGATGGGTTATGGAGGTTGTATTGCTGTATTGGAACTGTCCTGTATCTGTAACAATTGCAGTATAAAGGCATTCGGATATTTCCTTGTCCATATCGATTCCGAGTATTTTTATTATGTGGTATATTATTTCCCCTGTGGCGGAAGCATTTGTATCCACCATGTTCAGATTTCCGAACTCATCATTGCTTATATGATGGTCAATATTGATTACGAAATTATTATCCAGATACAGCCTGGATTTTCCTAACCTTTCAGCATCACCACAGTCAAGAGCTATTACAACATCAAAGCTTTCAAATTGTCCTGGTCTCTCAGCCTTGTCAGAGCTCTTTAAAAACCTATATACCTTTGGAATATCATCATCCAGTATCAAGCGCACATCTTTGCCGGATTTTCTCAGGGCATTGTAAAGGGCAAGGCTAGACCCGACGTTGTCACCGTCGGGCATAATATGAGACATTATAGCAATTTTATTACTCTCTTTAATTTTGCTTATTATCTTGGGATAAATCAAAGGCTCTCGCCTCCGTCCTTCTTCCTGACATCATCCAAAAGCTTGGAAATATAAGCTCCATGTTCTATGGACCTATCCAGCTCAAATATCACCTCAGGAGAGTAACGAAGCTCAATATTTTTCCCCAGCTCACGCCTTATGAATCCGGCCGCGCTGTTCAGACCCTTTAATGTAGACTGCATTTCGTCATCGTTCCCGAGAACGCTGACGAAAACTTTGGCATATCTCAGGTCCGGAGTCACCTCTGCAGCTACTACACTGGTAAGTGTTGATATTCTGGGATCGTTCAGCTCAGTTCTAATTATTTCACTAACAACCTTTTTCACTTCTTCTGATATTCTGTCTATTCTATGCTTAGCCATTATTTTGCACCTGCCTATATTTTAGATTCGAGATGCGAGATTCTAGATTCGAGAATTTTAGGAAGGCCTTCGAAGCCCTTCCCTAAGCCTCGCATCTCGTATCTCGTATCTCGAATCTATTCTTACTTTCTCGGTACTGCTTCGATGGTGTAGGCTTCTACGACGTCTCCTTCTTTGATGTCATTGAACTTTTCTATGTTCAAGCCGCATTCGTATCCTGTATTTACTTCTTTTACATCATCCTTGAATCTCTTTAAGGATGCAAGCTTTCCTTCATGGATTACAATTCCATCCCTGATGATCCTTATGTCGTTGTTCCTGTTGATTTTACCGTCGGTTATATAACAGCCGGCAATAGTACCTATAGCGGATGCCTTAAAGGTAGCACGTACTTCTGCGTGTCCCAGTACTACTTCTTTATACTCCGGCTCAAGCATGCCTTTCATAGCAGCTTCCACGTCCTCGATTGCGTTGTATATGACCCTGTAAAGCCTTATATCTACTTTTTCCTTTTCTGCCAGGGCAATTCCAGTAGGCTGAGGCCTTACATTGAAGCCTATTATGATTGCATTTGAGGCCGAAGCCAGCATTACATCAGATTCTGTTATGGCACCAACGCCGCCGTGTATTGTATTAACCTTTACCTCTTCATTGCTGAGTCTTGCAAGGGATTGCTTCACAGCTTCAACAGAGCCCTGAACATCAGCCTTGACAATTATATTAAGATCCTTGACCTTGCCTTCCTGTATCTGATTGAACAATTCATCAAGAGATACTGTCTGTTTGCTTTGTATCTGTGAAAGACGCTGCTTATCCTTTCTTTTTTCAGAAATGGTTTTTGCAACCTTCTCATCATCGACAACCATGAAGATATCTCCTGCATCAGGAACCTCATCAAGTCCCTGTATTTCTACAGGCGTTGAAGGGCCAGCCTTTTTAACTCTCTTTCCCTTATCGTCAATCATACCCCTTACTTTTCCATGGGTATTGCCTGCTATAAAATAATCACCGATACTTAAGGAACCATCCTGTATCAATACTGTGGCCACCGGACCTTTGCCTTTATCAAGCTCTGCCTCTATTACCGTACCAATTCCCTTTTTGTTCGGATTGGCTTTAAGCTCCTGCATTTCAGCAACCAGAAGTATCATCTCAAGCAGAGTGTCAATACCCTCTTGTTTCTTTGCAGAAACCGGAACCATTACTGTATCTCCGCCCCAATCCTCTGCAAGAAGTCCATACTCTGTAAGCTCCTGCTTCACTCTGTCAGGATTGGCACCCGGTTTATCAATCTTGTTGATAGCTATAATTATGGCTACGTTTGCAGCCTTTGCGTGGTTTATTGCTTCTATAGTCTGGGGCATAACACCATCATCCGCTGCAACAACCAATATGGCTATATCGGTTACCTTGGCTCCTCTGGCTCTCATTGCTGTGAAAGCTTCATGTCCGGGTGTGTCAAGGAAAGCTATTTTCTTATCTCCTATGGTTACCGTATATGCACCTATATGCTGTGTGATCCCACCTGCTTCTGTAGCTATTATGTTTGTCTCCCTGATTGCATCCAAAAGCGAGGTCTTTCCGTGGTCTACGTGGCCCATAATGGTTACAACAGGCGATCTTTGCTGCAAATCCTCAGGTCTGTCCTCTTCAGTCTTGAGCAGCACTTCTTCACTTGCTTTATCTATAAGCCTTTCTACACTTACACCGAATTCTTCGCATATAAGCTGTGCAGTATCAAAATCCAGCTCCTGGTTAATAGTAGCCATTGTCCCTAAAAGCAAAAGCTTCTTTATTATTTCTGTTGCCTGTTTTCCAAGCTTCTCACTCAATTCCTTTACCGAAACAGAATCCCCGATTTTTATTGGCTTTTTGGGAGTATGAACTTCTTCTCTCTTTGGTTCTTCATATCCTCTTTGCCTGAAATTCCTGTTGTTGGACCTTCCTTGCTGATGTCTGTAAGGCGGTTTGCCCTGAGGGGTTCTGGTCTGTGGTTTCTTTCCTATTCTTTCAACCTTGGTAAAGTCCTTCTTAGGGTTCAATTGTACTGCTTCCTCATCAATTTCCTCTCGAGGAGTATTGACTGCCGGTTTATTGGGCTGATTTGCAGGATGCTGTTGTGTCTTGTTCACCGGCCTATTATCATTCCTTTTTTCAAAGGGCTTGTTGTTTCTATTAGCAGGTTTGTTCTGTTCAGGTCCTCTATTCTGAGTCTGCTGGGCATTCTGTACCTGCTGAGGTCTTTGCTGCGCATTCTGCGGTTGCTGAGGTCTCTGTTGAGTATTCTGCGGCTGCTGAGGCCTCTGTTGAGTATTCTGAGGCTGCTGAGGCCTCTGTTGAGTATTCTGCGGCTGCTGAGGCCTCTGTTGAGTATTCTGCGGCTGTTGAGGCTTCTGCTTAGTATTCTGTGCCTGCTGAGCAGGAGCCGG
>LOES01000182.1 GCA_001515955.1 Clostridia bacterium BRH_c25
CAAAGTGGAAAGCACGGCAGACACCACATACATACACAAGGAGCTGATACCGGGAACAGAGCACAGCTACAGAATAAGAGCGGTGAACATAGCGGGAGCGGCACCCTGGAGTGAAGCGATAGTAAAGAGCACAATAAAGCCCACGTACATGATAGAAGCAGAAGCAGGAAAAGAGTACCACATAGCACTGACAGCCATGGGGATGCAGGAATTCGGCGGAAAGAAGCTGGTGCTTAAGTACAACCCTGAAGAAATAGAGATAGCGGACCTGTGTGAAGAGACAAGAGAGCTGGAGCTGGAAAGTGGAAGAATAACCGGGACCGGCATAAAGCTAAGCCACACGGAAGGAAGGATAGAGATAGAAGCAGACAAGTCGATAGCCGCAGGAAAAGCCTGGACGGGAGTATTGAACACCATACTCATAAGGTCCAGGGTGGATGGGCAGATAAGCTTGGATTATATAGTGGAATAACCTGAAAAATGAATAAGAATGTTAGGGGGATTATTGAATGAGCAGAATCAGACGTAGTAAAGGGTTATACAGTATTTTAGCATTTGTGCTTATTATCCAGTTGTGCTTTGGCACATTCGGAATGTTTGAAGGTTATGTATTTGCAGATAACCAAGAAAACGGTAATGCCGCAGGAAGCACGCAAGTACCGGGAACTGTTGATGCAATGTCTATAGAAAATGATCCGCTGCCGGAGGGAGAAAGCAATGATATAGAGATCAACAGCGGCATAACGGATGATATTACGGTGACGGAAAGCATTTATGAAGGTATTGTGCCTCAAGAAGTGATCCGGGTAGAAAGTCAGTCGGGTAATACAGGCAACGGTCTATTGGGTGAGTACTATAATGACATTAACTTCAAAGACCTTGTATTTAGCAGAATCGATCCGGAAATAAACTTTAACTGGGGCTTCAAATCTCCTGATCCGGCTATAGATAATAACAGCTTTTCAGTTAGATGGACAGGTCAGGTACAAGCAGAATATACCGGTAAGTATACGTTTTATGCATATGCTGCCAATGGAGTCCGTCTATGGGTAAATGGAAAGCTGATTATAGATGAATGGAGATTCCTGTTCCCTAAAGAGTATAAAGGAACAATTGAACTGACTGCAGGTGAAAAATACGATATCAGAATGGAATACCAGGGAGCAATAGGTACTGCTAAAGCCGTACTCTCGTGGTCGTGCAAGGAGCAGATGAAGCAGGTAATACCCCAGGAGCAGCTTTATTGCCTGCCAAAAGCCCCCGAAGGCATTACCGCAGTTCCTTCTATAAGGTCAGTTGTTTTGAAGTGGAATGAAGCGGCCGGCGCAGAAAGCTATGATATCGGAATCAATAATGAAACAATCAGCGGAGTGAATGCTACGGAATATGTAATTGAAAATTTAACCCCTGATACCGGATATACCATCAAAGTCAGGAGTGTAAGCAGCTTTGGAGCAGGCGAATGGAGCAAAGCAATTACAGTAGCAACTCTGGAGGAGCAAGATGCCGTCCAGGGAAATGGCAACGGATTGAAGGGAGAATATTATGATAATATAATCTTCAAAAAGTTGTTGCTGGAAAGGGTTGATCAGAAGATTGACTTTGATTGGGGCAAGGGCACGCCTGATCCCAAAATAAAGAAAAACACCTTCTCCGTAAAATGGACAGGCAAGCTGCTTCCGCAATACACAGCCAAGCATACTATATACCTGTACTCTGATGATGGGGCAAAGCTTTGGATAAACGGGAAAGAGCTTATTGACTATTGGAAGCCCCACAGCTCCAAAGAAGGCTCTGCAGCCATAGACCTGGTTGCAGGAGAAAAGTGTGATATAAAAATAGAATATTTCAATATAATGGGCGACGCGGAAGTGAAGCTTTACTGGTCCAACCCCTATGAGGAGAAGACAATCATACCGATGGAACAGCTTTTTACGACTCCGGGAATAACAGAAAACCTGCAAGCTGCTGCTGAGGGTTCAAGGATAACAGTCACATGGGATAATACACCCGGAGCAGAGGCTTATGAGCTGGAAGTGGATGGAACAACTGTAAACATAGGAATGGAAGCCAGATATGTCCATGACAGCCTGATACCGAATTCACAGCATACTTACAGGGTAAGGGCTGTCAATGAAGTGGGCAAGGGTGGCTGGAGTGAGCTTGTCACAAGGACCTCTGCTCCGGGAATACCCTCTAATATAGCAATGGAAGAAACCGATAGGACAATTACGGTTACCTGGGATGCAGTGGAGGCTGCCGAAGCCTATGAAATAGAAAGGGACGGAGAAACAGCCGGTAATGGAAGCAGCACAAGCTATACACACAGCAGCCTTATCCCGAATACCAAACACAAGTATAGAATCAGGTCGGTAAATTCAAATGGTAAAGGGGAATGGAGCGGGGTATATAGCAAGTATACTCTTCCGGATACTCCGGAAAACTTCACCACAGCGGTTACCAGCAATACCATAACAATAAGTTGGGATGCAGTGCCGGGAGTGCTGTCTTATGAGATAGAGGCTGACGGTGAAGTTCGGAATACAGGACTGGAGACTAGTTATACCCATGGGGGCTTAAGGCCTAACACAGAGCATACATACAGGATAAGGACCATAGGATACGCAGGTGCAGGCTACTGGAGTACTGAAATAAAAGCATCAACCATGCTGGCAGTACCCCGGAATATTACTGCAGAAGCAACCAGCAGCACCATAACGGTAACCTGGGATTCTGTTGAATATGCACAGTATTATGATTTAGAATCGGACGGTATCATTATTGACAATGGAGGGAGTACTGAATTTACACACAGTGCTCTTTCGGCAAATACCGGACACACATACAGGGTAAGAGCCCGTGAGGATCTAGGTGCAGGAGACTGGAGCGAACCGGTGATAATAAAGACATTGCTTGAAACTCCTTCAAACCTCAATGCTGAAGCAACGGACAGTTCCATAACAATAAAATGGGATGCGGTTGCCGGTGCTGACAGCTATGAGGTTGAACTGTCAGGTGTCAGGACAATTAAGGTTTCAGGACCGGAATGTGTAATTGACGGTCTGGACTCAAATACAAGTTACAGCTACAGGGTTATGGCAAGCTGTGAAGGAAACGAGAGTGAATGGAGCAGTGAGCATAGCATAATCACTCTGCTTGAAGCTCCTTCAAATATCATATTTGAATCCTCAAGCACCATAACAGAAGTAAAGTGGGATATGGTTGACGATGCGGACAGGTATGAAATAGAAGTTGACGGGATAGTGCTGGACAACGGTACAAATACCTCTTATACCCATAACGGACTGGAGCCGGACAGCCGGCACGAATACAAAATAAGAGCCATCAACAGCAATGGCACAGGCGTCTGGAGCGGGCTGCTGCTTAAGACTACCGCACCGCATATTCCGGTGAATCTATTTGCAGTATCTACCAGCAGGACAAATACACTAAGCTGGGATATGGTGGAAGAGGCCGGGAGCTATGAAGTGGAAGCAGACAGTAAGATTGTAATAAATACTGCAGATACTGCTTTTGTGCATAGGGATATTGATCCCGACAGTGAACACAGCTATAGGGTAAGAGCAGTCAATTCCAACGGAAAAGGGGATTGGAGCCTGCCGTTAAGCAAAACAACAGCTCCTCATGTACCTGCAGGAATAACTGCAATTTCCGGTAGTACGGAGATAAAGTTTGTCTGGGAAGAAGTATATGAGACTGAGGAATATGAAATTGACATAGATGATGTATTATTGACGGATATAACAGAGACTGTCTATTTGTATTCAGAGCTGGCTCCGAACTCAGAGCACAAATTCAGAATAAGGGCAGTGAATGACAACGGCATAGGGGATTGGAGCGAGCCGGTATATAAATATACTGCACCGGATGTGCCGGGGAATATTTCAACAGCTTCGACAAGCACCGGCATTACACTGACCTGGGATGAGGTTGAAGCAGCAGAAGGCTACCAGGTTGAAGTATTGGGTTCACCTGTGGACAACGGAAACAGTACGATTTATACGAATGTGGATTTAAACCCGAACACACAGAGGACTTATAGGGTAAGAGCGAAAAACGGAAACGGTCTGGGTGACTGGAGTGCAATAGTTGCTGAAACTACTTTGACTGATGCGCCTGTGAATCTGAGTATCAGTTCTACAGAGACTTCTATCAGACTCAGATGGGGTGCAGTAGCCGGAGCGACAGCATATGATGTTGAAGCCGACAGTATACTTTTTGAAGATATTCTGGTCAACGAATATAACATGTCAGGCTTAAGCTCTAATAGTCAGCATACCTTCAGAGTAAGATCGAAAAATGGAAATGCCATCGGCGGCTGGAGTTCAGAGATAACCGGAAGCACGCTGACTGCTGTTCCCGTTGTTACGCTGACGGAAGCCTCTTATAATTCAATAAAAACAGTATGGGAAAGTGTATATGGGGCTTCAGGATATGAAATAGAAATCGATGGATTGATCATTGACTGTGGTACAGACAATGAATATATTCATCAGAACTTACTGCCAAATACCAAACATACATACAGAGTAAGGTCAAAGAACGAGTATGGTATAGGCAACTGGAGTGAATTGATTGAGAAACTGACTTTGCCCGATATTCCGGTGAACCTTGCAGTAGAAACAACAAGCAGCTCGGCAAAGCTGACCTGGGATAAGGTTGGCGGAGCAATAGGATACGAGGTGGAAGCAAATGGAGCAGTTCTGAGTGCAGGCATTGAGAATTCATTTATACATGAAAAGCTTACTCCATATACTGAGTATGTATATAGGGTAAGAGCCAGGAGTGAAGCCGGAGCGGGGAACTGGTCCGGTGAGGTAAGGGTATTCACTCTCATTGGTGTGCCGCAAAACATTAAGACCTTCTCTTCCGGCAATAGTACCAAGCTGGTATGGGATGAAGTCTATGGTATAACAGAGCATGAGATTGAAGCCGACGGCAGTCTTGTAGAAATCGGACCGGAGGCGGAGTATATACATTCTGAGCTTATGCCTAATACCACTCATATATACAGAATAAGAGCCAGGAAGGCTGATAATGCGGGAGACTGGAGCGAGCCTATTTTTGCCGATACTCTGCTTGCGTCAATAGCAGATATTAAGGCAGTGTCCACAAATACAACAATATCTCTTAACTGGACAACTATTGGAGACGCAGAAAGCTATGATGTTGAAGCGAATGGGAATATCACAGCTGGAATCCTGGAACCTAAATATAAACTAGAGGGACTATTGCCGAATACCCCTCATACCTTCAAAATAATGGCAAGGAGTGAAACGAATACCAGTGACTGGAGTACTTTGATAACAAAATACACCACTCCCGATATACCTGCAAATATTATAGTAGATGCTTCTACTACAACTGTTGCAATATCCTGGGATGCAGTTGACGGAGCGGTTGGTTATGATATTGAGGCTGGCGGGATAATAATCGACAATGAAATAAAAACCAGCTATACCCATGAAGGGTTAAGCCCGAATACGCAGCACATCTACAGGCTAAGAGCAAGAAACGAATATGAGGTAAGTGAATGGAGCACCGAGATCATCGGTACTACTGAGCCGGAGCTGGTATTCAACTGTGCGGAAGACAGTCTGTTCAACTTCGTAATTGCAGCACCTAAAGTGGAGGATGCC
>LOES01000183.1 GCA_001515955.1 Clostridia bacterium BRH_c25
GGTTCTGAAGGGACTCTGGCCGTGGTGACCAAGGCTATTCTTAAGTTGCTGCCGCTGCCCAGGAAAGCCATCAGTCTGCTTGTGCCTTTTCCTGAATTAGAGAAGGCTATAGAAACAGTGCCAAGCATTATCAAATCAAAGATTATTCCTACTGCAATTGAATACATGGTAAGGGATGTAATACTAGCCTCAGAAGAATTTCTTGGGAAGAAATTCCCCGATAACTCTGCAGATGCTTACCTACTGCTTACCTTTGACGGAAATAGTACTGAGGAGATAGAGCGGGCTTATGAGAAGGTTGCACATATCTGTCTGGAAGCAGGTGCATTGGATGTACTTATATCAAATACCCAGGAGAGGCAGGAATCCATATGGAAGGCAAGAGGAGCTTTTCTTGAGGCGATAAAGGCATCAACCACTGAAATGGATGAATGTGATGTTGTAGTCCCCCGGAATAGGATAGCAGAATTTGTGAAGTTCGCAGATGAGCTTCAGAGGAAGCATGATATAAGAATAAAGGGCTTCGGACATGCAGGGGACGGCAACCTGCACATATATGTTCTGCGGGATGAGCTTGAGGATAAGGAATGGAAGAAAAAGCTGGACGAGGTTTTCAAGCTTTTATACGATAAAGCAGGAGAACTGGGGGGGAAGGTATCAGGAGAGCATGGTATCGGATATATCAAAAAGCCTTTTCTGAAAGAATCGGAAGGTTCAGAGGTCATTGGACTGATAAAAGGCATCAAACTGGCCTTTGATCCCAAAAATATATTGAATCCGGGAAAAATAAGCTAGTGTGCAAATAAAAAGATTTAAATAATATTTTGAAAAATATGAAAAGTGTATTTGCAAAACAATAATTATATGGTATATTAGTAATATAACTTAGTATACTAACATACTAACATAATAACATACTATTATGTGGATAAGCTCATACCATACCCAAAGGAGGTATTCTGGTGAAAAAGAATATACCAATACCGCTATATTATCAAGTTAAAGAGGATATTATCAATAAAATAAAGGATGGTATCTATAGTATCGAGGAAAAGGTTCCCGGAGAAAATGAGCTGCAGAAAATTTATAATGTAAGCTCAATAACTGTAAGAAAAGCTCTGACGGATTTGGTCAATGAAGGCTATTTATACAGAATCCAAGGAAAGGGAACATATGTAGCAAAGCCTAAAATAAACAGACTACTAAATCTGATGAGCTTTACCGATGAGATGAAAGAAAAGGGAATAGAACCAAGCACTAAGATTATAGAGATTAAAACGGTTGTTGATGAGATGATCTCTAAAAAGCTGAGAATCAGTGAGGACCGCGAAATTACTATGGTTAAGAGGCTTAGACTTGCTGATGACGTACCCATAGCCCTGCAAACCTCCTATGTGCCGGCAAGTATATTGACCAGCAGCGATGCAGCTCAGCTCAAGCAGCTGAATTCACTATATGCAGTTCTGAAGGAAAAGGGTATTGAACCGCACAGTGCAAGGGAAGTTTATAATATCGCAATGATGGAGGATAAGGCTACTTATTCACTCTTCAATAAGAAGAAAGGGACTCCGGCCTTTTATGTAAAAAGAATGACTTACGACAGGGAGGGAATACTTTTTGAATATGCAGAATCCATTTTAATTTGGGATAGGTATTCGATAGAAGTGGATCTGGAAAGTGAATATTAAGGAGGATCAGTATATGGGCAACAATTATATCAGGGTGGATGACAGGTTGATACACGGGCAGATTATTACAAAATGGGCAATTAACCTTGGAATAAACAATATAATAGCAATTGACGATAAAACTGCTGCAAATCCAATGCTTAAGTCAATAATGACAATGTCGGTTCCCAAGAGCTATAAAACATATGTCTGTGGCTTGGCAGAGGCAAAGGAAATACTGGATAAGGCAAATGCAGAAGATTCTAATAGCTTGATAGTTGTAAGATTTCCATCAATGTTGGATGAATTATGTAAAATGGTATCAAACCCTAAGGTTATCAATATCGGGAATGTATCCAGAAAAGAAGGTGCAAATAATGAAATTACCAACAACGTTTTTCTGGATGACACTGATATTGAAATAATTGAAATGCTGTACAACAAAGGATTAAGGATTACTTTCCAGTTAGTTCCCGATACGCCTTTGGTAGCTTGGGAAAAGGAAAGAAATAAATACTTGAAGTAATGTACATTATTAACATTCCAACTGGTTGAAAAAGGTAATGCTAATAAGTGCGGGGAGGTGATTGACTATATTGTAAGGGTCTCAAAAAAAATTAGGGAGGTAAAAAGATGACATTCCAATTAATCTTAATTGCTCTGCTAGCTTATCTGGGAGCAATAGGGGCCCCTTGGTTTTTCGGTACAACCGGCGGTTTTTATACTCTTGGCAGACCACTTATCGCAGCAGCCCTCGTAGGTTTAATACTGGGTGATGTGAAGCTTGCATTAGAAGTAGGAATTCTAATACAGGCAATGTATATTGGTATAATAACGCCTGGTGCTGTAATGCCTTTCGATGTAAACTACATCGGTTACTTGACAACAGCTCTTGTGGTGCTTTCCAAAATGGACCCCAAATTGGCTCCAACCCTTGCAGTGCCAGTAGGTCTGCTGGGCGTGCTTATCTGGAATGTAATATGGGTAGTCAATGTGTACTTTGTTCATAAAGCGGACAAATATGCAGAAGCAGGCAATATGAATGGCGTAAAGATGATGAACATACTGCCTCAGGTTGTAAACTTTGCTTTGCGATTCATACCTGCATTCATAATACTTTATCTTGGAAAAGACTTTCTACAAACGATTATATCATCAATACCGGATTCTGTCACTCACTACCTGCAGGTAGTAGGAGGAATGCTTCCTGCTCTAGGTATAGGACTATTACTAAATATGATTATAAAGGAAAAGATATATCTGGGGGTATTTCTTGTAGGCTTTATAATAGTTGTATATCTCAAGCTGCCGATAATACCTATTGCTTTATTCGGAATAGTTCTGGCATTGTTCTGGTATAAGTTTGCTGCAAGCAAGGAGGTGGCATAGAATGACAGAAAAGAAGCTTTCTAAAAAGACACTGTTCAATTCCTGGCTGACATGGTTCTTCTTTAACGGCTCCTCACAGAGTGGGGAAAGAATGCAGGGTATTGCATTTGCTCATTCAATGCTGCCGATAATCAAGGAATTGTATAAAAAGGAAGAGGATATAAAAGCAGCATTAAAAAGACACTTGATGTTATTTAATGTCGAACCTCAGGTTGGAAGCCTTATACATGGGGTTACTGCAGCAATGGAAGAGCAGAGAGCTAATGGTGCAGATATAGATGATGACTCAATAAATACGGTAAAGGTTGCCCTTATGGGTCCGATGTCAGGTATCGGGGATACTCTGGTGCCAGGTACACTAATTCCCATAATGCTTGCAATAGCAATAGGTATTACCAACACCTCGGGATTATTGGGCCCGGCCTTCTACTTTGTGCTGTACCCGACAGTTGTTGCACTATTCTCATGGTATCTCTACAAGTTCGGCTACAATGCCGGCTTGAATGGAATACAGGGAGTTATGTCAAGCGGAAGAATACATGCCTTGACTGATTCGCTGAACATACTTGGCCTTCTTGTAATGGGAGCTTTAAGTGCAAGCTACATCAGTGTTTCAACACCGCTTAAATACACCTCGGGGGAAATGGTGCTGTCGCTTCAGGAAATACTGGATAGGGTAATGCCCGGTATGCTTCCGCTTTTGACTGTCGGCTTGGTATGGTATCTGTTGGCTAAGAAGAAAAAATCCCCTCTTTGGGTAATGGGTTTCATATTCGTATTTGCTCTGATAGGAGTAGTTTTAGGAATACTATGATTATTTCGTATGCAAAGCGGCGGTATAAACCGCTTTGCATACGATAAATTTGAAGGGAGACATACTAAATGTCTGTAGATTATTTTGTAAAAGCAAATGAGGTACTGGAAGAAATCGCGTCTTCCCAGGAAGAAAATATTAAGAAAGCAGCAGAAATAATGGCTGAGTCAATTTCCAAGGGAAACCTTGTGCACCTTTTTGGAAGCGGACACTCAGTAATTCCTGTGCTTGATGTGTTTCCAAGATATGGTGGTGTTGTAGGCTTCCATCCCTTGATGGATCCAAGGCTTATGTGGTTCAATGTCATTGGAGCAGGCGGAGCACGCGAGCTTTTGTGGATCGAAAGGCAGGAAGGCTATATAAAGAATTATCTTCAGAGCTATGACCTGAAGAAGGATGACACAATGGTGGTCTATTCCCACGGGGGACTTAATGCCGCACCGGTAGAAGCTGCAATGTATGCAAAAGCCATCGGAATGAAGGTAATAGTAATTGCTTCAGGAGAAAACTTCAAAAAGGCAAAAGCTACTCATTCAAGCGGCAAAAAGCTTGGAGACCTTGCGGATGTATTTATAGACAATTGTGCACCCTTGGAGGACTCACTGGTTCCTGTAGAAGGCTATCATCAGAAGGTAGGTGCAGTATCTACCCTTTCGGTAATATATATATCACAGGCCTTTGCCTCTGAGACTGCAAAGGTTTTACAGAAGAAAGGCTTTGAGCTGTCAATATTTGTTTCACCTAATGTAGTTGAGGTTCCTCAGGAAAACAATGATAATGTATATGCAAAATACACAGAAGTAATCAAGAAAAACAATATTACGATATAGTAATACTGAACGCACAAAGGTATTCCTATCGGGTACAGTGCGAATTCAATAACGATTAAGGAAACGTTTACGCGAAATTCGAACTAGAAATGAAAAATGTTTTTCGCGAAACATATAGGTGATTTAATGGTAGGATTGATTATCACAGGTCACAACTGCTTTGCCGGCGGGATTTTAGGTGCAGCCGAAATGATAATGGGCAGGCAGGAAAATGTTGCAGCAGTGGATTTTGAAGAACAGGATGATATAGAAATACTTGATGCTAAGCTAAAAGAGCAAATGGGAAGATTGGATACAAGTGAAGGAGTCATTCTGTTTGCGGATATGGCAGGGGGCAGCCCTTTTAACAGATCAATGATTATGATGGCGGAAAATCCGGAAGCTGATATTCATGTCATAAGCGGTGTAAACCTGCCCTTGCTTATTGAAGCATTGAATATGAGGCAGTACGTTGAGGAAATCAAGCAATTGGTGGATGATTTGATGAATATTTCAGCCTCTGCCATTATATATGGAAATAAAATGCTTGAAGATGAAATGAAAAAGTGAGAAAATAATAAAAACAGGTGGACTTCTATAAGCTGCCTGTTTTTATTACAAAACACTATATAAATATGAGGGAGAGAGTGAAACAGCATGATTCTTCAAGGTATTGCAGGTTCAAAGGGTATAGTTTCCGGCAGAGTATATATTTATCAGCAGAGTATTGAAATTGATAGTACCAATATAAGAGATGACCAGATCCCCGACGAATTGGACAAGGTTGATAAGGCTGCAGAACAAACCAGGCATCAGATTCACAGGATAAAAGAAATTGCTTTGAGGGATTTTGGTGAAGACAAAGCTGCGATTTTTGATGCTCACCTTATGATTCTGGAAGATCCGATGCTTGTACCGGAGATAAAGGAAACTATAAAGAATGATAGGGTACAGGCAGGATATGCCGTAAAGAAGTCTACCGGAAAGCTGGTGGAAATGTTTTCGGATATTGAAGATGAATATCTGAAAGAACGTATTGCGGATATAAAGGATGTAGGGAACAGGCTAATAAGAAATATATTGGGAGCAGCAGACGAAGGCCTTGAGGCTATTGGCCGGGATGTGCTTGTGGTAGCCCATGACCTTACTCCGTCAGACACTGCAACCATGGATAAAAAGCACATCAAGGGCTTTGCAACGGAAATAGGAGGCAAGACCTCACATACGGCAATTATGGCAAGGAGCCTTGGGATACCGGCTGTACTGGGATTGGGCGACATAATGAAGAAAATCAAGAATGACGACTACATCATATTGGATGGCATAGAGGGTGTAGTTATTGTGAATCCTGACAAAGGCCAAATCGAAGAATATGAGAGAAAAGCACGGAAGCACAAAGAAGATATGGATAGCCTGAAAGCTATAGCTGAGCTTCCTGCAGTCACCACAGACGGAAGGAGCATAGAGATCTCTGCGAACATAGGGAGCCCGGAAGATGTCCAGTCGGCAATTTCATATGGCGCAGACGGAGTCGGATTATACAGAACAGAGTTTTTATATATGAACAGAGAGAGCCTTCCAAGTGAAGATGAACAGTTTGAAGCCTATAAGACGGTAGCAGAAAGGTTTAAGGACAAACCGATAATAATAAGAACGTTGGATATAGGCGGTGACAAGAAGCTTCCATACCTTGAACTTCCTGATGAAATGAATCCGTTCCTTGGATGGAGGGCCATCAGAATATGCCTTGAAAGAAAGGATTTGTTCAAGACTCAGCTGCGGGCTATTCTTCGGGCCGGGGCATACGGAAATGTGCTAATGATGTATCCCATGATATCCGCTGTAGATGAGGTCATCGAGGCAAATAAAGTGCTGGATGAAGCGAAAAGCGAGCTGAAGGCCGAAGGCATAGCATTTAATGAGAGTATAAAAACAGGTGTAATGATAGAAATACCATCTGCAGCTCTTACGGCAGATATAATCATAAAGGAAGTGGATTTCTTCAGTATTGGTACAAATGATCTGTGCCAGTATACTCTTGCGGTAGATAGAATGAATGAAAAAATAAGCAAGCTTTATCAGCCTTTTCATCCTGGGATTCTGCGTCTCATAAAGACAGTAATCGATGCTTCCCATAAGGAGGGTAAATTCACAGGTATGTGCGGTGAGCTGGCGGGGGATCCGGCTGCAGCAGTAATACTTTTGGGGCTGGGACTTGATGAGTTCAGCATGAGTGCCTCTTCCATGCCTCAGATAAAAAAGATTATCCGCAGTGTATCCTATGAAAAGGCAAAGATATATGCACAGAATGCTTTAAGTATGAGATATTCATCGGAGATTCATGAATATGCTCAGAAAATACTTGATGAACTAAATGATGTTTAGGAGGAGAAAACATGTATTCAAGAGATATAGTAGTACAAAACAAGACGGGGCTGCATGCAAGGCCTGCATCAAACTTTGTATCAATGGCATTAAAATTCAAATCTGATATTACCGTAACCAAGGATTCAAAAAAAGTCAGCGCAAAGTCGATCATGTATGTCCTTTCCCTTGGAGCATCAAAGGGCAGCAGTATAACAATAACTGCAGAAGGGCCGGATGAGGAGGCTGCTGTACTGGCACTTTGCGATTTAATAAACAGCCGGTTCGGGGAAGAGTGATATTTTGAGTATGGAAAAGAGCAGAGCAATAATAAATGGAAGAATTATTACCCCGGAAGGAGCATTGACCGGTAGTGCTGTAATATTCGATGAAAAGATACTGGCAGTTGTACCGGAAAAGAACATTAAGCATTTTGGTGTAGAAGAGCGAATTGATGCTGAAGGTTGCTTTGTATCACCGGGCTTTATAGACATGCACACTCACGGCGCTGTAGGACATGATACGATGGATGGCGATATAGAAGGCATAAGAGCGATAAGTGAGAAATATGCTTCATTGGGAGTTACCGGATTTCTGGCCACAACTATGACGATGGAGATTGACTCCATTAAGAAGGCGCTGGACAGCATCAGAAAAGCAATGCAGTACAATTACGGAGCCAAGGTATTGGGGTGCCACCTTGAAGGTCCGTTTATAAGCGGGAAATATCCTGGGGCACAGAATGCTTCATATATTAAAGCTGCTGATTTTTCATTGATTGAGGATTACAGGGATGTAATAAAGCTGGTTACTATTGCCCCTGAAGCTGAGGGCTCTGATGAATTCATAAGACACTGCGTCAATGAGGGTGTTTCCATATCCATAGGTCACAGCAGTGCAACCTATGAGGAAGCTGCAAATGCATTCAAATTGGGGGCAAGGAGTGTCACTCATACCTTCAATGCAATGCCGGCCCTGCACCATAGAGAACCGGGGATTATCGGTGCAGCTATGGATGATAAGGAAGTATACTGTGAATTGATAGCCGATAATATTCACGTTCATCCTGTTATGCAGCGAGTTCTCCTGAAAACAAAAGGCGTTGACAGGATAATCCTGATCACTGACTCAATGAGGGCGGCAGGGATGCCTGAGGGATGCTATGATCTGGGCGGGCAAACAGTGTATGTGAAAAATGACAGTGCCAGACTGGAAAACGGCACTCTTGCCGGCAGCATACTGACCATGGATAAGGCTCTTGGAAACTTTATGAGCAATGCGGGAATAAGTATCGATGATGCGGTCAGACTAGCGACAATAAATCCTTCCAGCCTGCTTGGCCTGGGAGAAAGGCTTGGCAGGCTCCAGGAGGGCTTGGATGCGGATATTACGGTCTTTAATGAGCAGTTTGACGTACTATTTACATATGTAAACGGTGGATTGTGCTATAAGAGGTGATTTCATTGATATAAGCAGCAGGAGCATTTCAGCCTGAAGTGCTCCTGCTGCTTTTCACTAATACATCATGAAATAGCCTAGACAAAGGTTTTCTCTACCTTTAGTATTTCCAATAAAATCAGAAGCTTGATATAAGGCAGATCTCCCAGAGCATTAACTGTGTCGTTTTCATATGCTTTCAAGCACTTTGATATCCTGTATTTTACTGAATTTGAATGTATCCCAAGAAGATTGGATACATTGTTTATATTTCTCAATACAAGATATAAACGAAGTGTATCAAAGAAGGATGGCTCTGTTTCCAGATTCAAATCCGTGCTGTTTACTTTAAAGATGGTTTCTTTATATTCATAGGGGGAGTAAAGCAGTGTGTACAACACAGGTAATTCATCTATAGAAAAAATACCGTCAAGAAACAACAATGAACTGATTGTGTATTTTAAAATTTTAATCTGATCAAAAAGCTCCTTCTGAGATGAGCATGGCCTTGAAAAAATAAAAAGTATCGGGTTGACTTTTTCAATTACTTTATAGTACTCATCATATATTTTATTTTCATCTTTTTCATTTTTAGGCATTAAGAAAATTATATAATTATAGAACTCATTTTCCTCATACATAAGGTATTTTTCATTTATATAATCGACAATTGAGCCTATATTTTCTTTTCTTATCAGAACCAAATAATATGATGAATCTTCAGGCAGGTTTATTGTATTATTTGGTTTTTTTATCGTCTTGACTCCACATAGATCATCCAGCTCCTTAATGATAATCGGAGCTATTTTATGAAATATACTGAGATTGGAATTGGTAATATTCTGGTTCACTATATATGTGGCCAATATTGAATTCTTCCCATAATACACCACTGCCAGATTCTGATTGTCTATTCTAAGAGATATGGGCACATTTAACTTTTGCGGGTTCTGCATTTTTATTGAGTATATCTTTGAAATAATTGTTGATGCAGTATTGTTCTCGAGGCCACAATAGTAGGTATTGCTTGCATTAATGATTAAAGGCAAAGATAAAAACCGGTTAAGCTGGTCGCAGAATTTTTTTACATTTTTCTCAATATGCAAATCACTGAAGGCGAACAATATATCTACCAGATTAGCATCTAATTCCGAATGGACAGCGGAGCTGTTCAACAGGGAAAACTCTGAAAGTATATCACTCCATCGGACACTGGACGGTATGTATATTATAGGGAAAGAGTATGCATTACCCAATTCAATAATCTCCGGATCTATGTCATCGTTCAGATTTGGACCGGGCATTATGCCAATACCTGAGCATTTGCGCTCTATCATGGCCTTCACCAGGTTTACTCTGCTGGCCTTATCATCTTTGGAATTCCAAAAAGAAGTAAACATGAACTCATATGGCTCAAGGAATCTTTCAACTTCAGGGTAGGGAGTTTCCAGTATATCTATTCGTTTAACCGAATTAAATGCTCCATTATATCCGGACACTATATAGCTTTGCTCTAATGAAGGAAGTTTTAGCAGATCAACAATGCAACTCATAATAAAATCACCTCCAGATTAACTAATAGTATAGCATAAATATGCATGAATATATATGCTGCTATTTTTGCGGAATGTATTAATAATGGGTATGAAACAAAATTACTTGCCTATAATTGTTCCTCACAAACATTGCTTTGAATTGTCCGGATAGTACAATTAAGTTAGTGGAGTTAATAAAAATATGAAAGCAGGTGCGAAATGGATACTCTAAGTATTATGGACAGTATAGAAAAAAAAAGAAATAGAATGATTGAGGATATGGTCAAGATGTCCTCCATACCCTCAGTAAATCCAAAGTTTAACGGAACTGGTGAATATAACCGTATAAAGTGGCTAATGGGGATTTTGGATGATTATTCAATTGCCTATGAGGTATATGAGGTAGAGGATAAAAGTGTAAAAGAGCAAAAAAGACTGAATATAGTTGTCAGATTGGAAGGCTCTGAAAAAACTGACGACACCTTGTGGTTTGTATCACATATGGATACTGTTGCGGCCGGTGACTTGGGTGCATGGAATTCAGATCCGTTCAACCCGATAATCAAGAGTGGCAAGATTTACGGCAGAGGGGTTGAAGATAATGGGCAAGCAGTAATATGCAGTTTGTACACGTGTCTGGCAATGAGGGAAAACAACATAAAACCCAAGTGCAATGTAGGATTCATATTCGCAAGTGATGAAGAGACCGGAAGTGAATTCGGACTAAAAGCATTAATTGAAAAAGGAGTTTTCAAGCCTGATGATGAAGCAATAGTTCCGGACGCAGGCTGCCATGACGGATCGTTTGTAGAGATAGCCGAAAAATCGATGTATTGGATCAAATTTACTGTATTGGGGAAGGAAGCGCATGCATCAATGCCACACCTGGGAATTAATGCAAGCTCAATAGCATCCCATTTTGCAGTAGAGTTGGAAGACATGTTTAAAGCTATGTTTTCTGTAAAGGATGACCTGTTTGATCCTCCTTACTCCACTTTTGAAATTACTCAAAAATATGCAAATGTAGAGGGCCCTAACGTACTTCCGGGAAAAGATGTATTTGTAATGGATATGCGTGTATTACCGCAGTTCAAGCTTGATGATATCCTTATGGAAATCGACAAATTGGCAGGAAAATATGAGTATAAGTATAAAGTCAGAATATCTTATGAATTCTTGCAAAAGGTTGTTGCTCCAAAGCCTACACCAAAGGATTCCAAGATAGTGTCAAGAATTTCCGATTCCATTGCTGAGCTTGGTATAAAGCCCAGAGTAGGAGGTATAGGCGGGGGTACCTGTGCAACAATTCTAAGAGAAATTGGAATACCGGCAGTTGTTTGGTCCACTCTTGATGAACTGGCGCATCAGCCCAACGAATATGTGATCATTGACAACCTGATCAGAGATACTCAAGTATTTATATCAACAGTATTAAAGTATATGTAATGCTTATAAAAAACCAGTTGTCTTTATTAAACAAAACTAAATAATTTATTTGTATTTCATGTACATTGAGTAAAAATGTGAGTAAAGTAAAATAAAATTAGTGGATGAATTGCCACTAAATAAATTATAGGAGGGGTTTTCATATGTATGAATATGAACTTACCAATGCGTGCTTGAAGCTTTTGCGCGACATGTTCAGGGTTCAGGAAGGCGAATCTGTTGTAATAACATGCGATACAGAGTCAAATGATGACGTGGTTACTGCAACAGCCCAGGCGGCCTTCATACTTGGTGCAAAGCCTATGGTAGTTAAGATTGCAGCACCAAGAGGAGTCGGTAAAGCAGCAGATGTGGACTTCCCGACGGATCCATTGACTGCAGCACTTTGCGCAGCGGATGTATGGGTTGAATATAACAATGAATGGATATTCTATTCCACAGTATATGACAACGTTGTAGCAAACAACAAAAAAATCAGATACATGAATTTGGTTGGAGCTAATCCGGATCTAATAATGCGGAACATTGGGCGGGTTGACACGCCATTGTTGACAGATTTCATATTTAAAGCAGAAGCTGTTACCAAGCAGGCTAAGCATATAAGGGTTACTACTCCGGCAGGAACAGATGTCGAGTTTGACAATATGCCGGGCCGTGAGTTCTACACAGCAGACGGAATTGTAAGAAAGGGAGAAATAAAAATGCTTCCGGGACAGATAGCGTGGGCTCCGGAGTTCAAGTCAATAAACGGCACAATAGTAATAGATGGTACATTGACACCTCCTTGCGGAAGAGTTGACGGACCGGTTAAGTTAACTGTTAAAGAAGGCAAAGTAACAAAGGTTGAAGGCGGTTCGTCCGCAAAAGAGTTTGAAAGCTGGTTAGGGAGCTTTAATGATGAAAATATGTACACAACAGCGCATATTTCATACGGCTTTGGACCAGGTGCAAAGTTGAGTGGAGATATTGTTGAAGACGAAAGAGTCTGGGGATGTACAGAATGGGGATTTGGAAATGTTGGAGGTGTCCTGACTTCTGACATACCTGGCGGTATTCCTGCAGCATCTCATTCAGATGGAATATGCCTGGATTCAACTGTATATCTTGACGGCAAATTATTCCTCGATAAAGGCAAGGTAGTAGGGCCAACCGAAG
The DNA here is from genome assembly GCA_001515955.1 of Clostridia bacterium BRH_c25. The sequence continues at coordinate 12,617 of LOES01000183.1, forward strand.
AGGTTGTGCAAGCTGCAAGAAAGCTTGGAAAATAAAATAGGCAGTGAGTAAACAGTAAACGGATATGCCGCACTATTTTAAATAATATATGCGGCATATTCGAAAGTATATTATGAGACATATAGATTTTTCAGTAATAATCCTTGATAGCTGTATATATTTACAAGCATTAAAATATGTGGACGATATGTTACAATTAAATGACTATAATGTCTGGCACATATTATTAACATAATGTTTTAGATGCAAATTTTTTTTATTATTAATTTTCAGAATAGTAAGAAACTAGGGAATAATCATATTAAAGGGGAGGTAGTAAAATGAAAAAAACGACATTGAAGAGGATAGCATCACTTTTCCTTATACTTACACTTATCATTGCAATGCTGGCCGGCTGCAGTGATACTAAAACAACAGAGAATAATCCAAATGAATCCCAGGCTGTAGGCACAGATTCTTCCAAAGAAAAAATAATACGTATCGCTGTGTCAGGTACCCCTATGATTGATCCGGCTGTTGGACTCTATATAAGCAGTTCTCAAGCCTTAGTTAACCTATATGACAGCTTGGTTATTCCTTCAGCGAATAAGGTTGATTCAGATCCTTTGTTAGCAACAAGCTGGGAAGTTTCTGAAGATGGAAAGGAATATACCTTCAACTTGAAAAAAGGGGTTAAGTTCCATAATGGTGATGAATTAAAAGCATCTGATGTAGTATTTTCTGCAAAACGTCTACTTACTATTGGTGAAGGATTTGCTTACTTATTTACTGAAATTATTAATGATGTAGTGGCGGTTGACGATTATACAGTCAAGTTCTCACTTAGAAATGCTTTTGGTCCTTTTGTAAGTACATTAAATCGTTTGTATATTTTGAATGAAAAGCAAGTAATGGAAAATATAGACCCTAGTGGGGTTTATGGGGAATATGGGGATTATGGTCGTAATTGGCTTATAACCAATGATGCCGGTTCTGGACCTTATATTGCTAAAGAGCTTGTACAACAAGGACATTTGCTTGCTGTAAAGTTTAATGACTGGCACGGCGGTGAATGGGATCCTGATGCACCTGAAGCTTTTATGTTAATTGATAATAATGATAGTGCTACAGTTCGCACAATGATGGCAAGCAAAAAAATTGAAATGTCCGATATGTGGCAATCATCTGAAAGTCTTACCTCAATGGACCAACTGCCAGGGGTGGAAATTGCAATGTATTCAGCACTAGCTAACCAAAATATGTTTTTTAATAACAAAAAAGCACCTACAGATGATATAAATTTCCGTAAAGCACTAAGTTGTCTATTTGATTATGATATGATAATAAATAATATTTTCCCAGGTTCAACCAGGTCAATAGGTTCAATCCCGAAATTTGTTGCTGGTCATGCAGAGACAAAGCAGTATAACTTCGACTTGGAAAAGGCAAAGGAATATTTGTCCAAATCTAAGTATGCTAATGAATTAGACAAATATCCTGTTGAACTTCTGTGTAATTCTGAAGTAGCAGATCAGGAAAAAGTTGCATTAGCATTTCAAGCATCTGCGCAGAAATTAGGTATTAAGGTTGAAATTAGTAAAGCTCCATGGATTTCTATTGTTGACCGGGTATCTACGATTGAGACTACCCCCAACTTGGTAAGCATTAACAATAATGCACAGTATAATGAGGCAGGATCAATGCTAGAATCAAGATATCATTCGAAGTCTGTTGGAACCTTCGAGAATGGAGAATGGATACTTGATAAGAATCTTGACTCAAAGATTGAAGATGCATTAAGTACAGTGGATAGAGAAGAACGATTTAAAAAGTATGAAGAAATTCAGAACATGATTGTTGATGATATTTGTCCAACTGCTTGGCTTGGGGATACACTTGACCGTATTGCATATCACAGTGATTATGTATATTGGCCGGTAGCAGAAGCTGCCAAAAAGGGCGAAGTTGTGAGTAATATAAACGGATATCATTATTACTTTTTCGATATGAGAGTATATCCTGATAAAATGTAACTTTAGTTAGACTTTTTACAGTTTTACTACAATGAATTTCAATGAGGTTGAATCAGCTGGAAGAATTTTGTTTGAATAATAAAACCAAGATCCAACCTCATTGGGTTCATTAATAAGTTTAAGGGGTGTGTTAATTGAGATTAGATATATTAGTTCCTGTAGCTACCGATTTTCGTAATGCAGAAATTCAGGAAGAGGCCAATAAATCTAAATATTGTGATGTAGATATTGTAGTGACAAATATAGAACAGGGCCCGGTTTCTATTGAATGTGATTATGATGAAGCCATGGCCGGCAAGTATATAGTTGAATTAGCTGAAAAAATGGAAAGCGAAGGTGCTGATGGCATTGTATTGTACTGCTTTGCTGAGCCCGGATTGAATGCTTGCAAAGAGAAGTTAAATATTCCGGTGGTCGGTTTGCGTGAAGCAGCAATCTCTATGGCCTCATTATTAGGAGACAATATTGGAGTTATAGCTCCATTAGATAATACAAAACAGATTTTCAGCAGAGCATTGGGTAGTAAAGTAAAGCATTTTGTATCTCTGGATTTGCCGGTATTAGAATATATTAATCAAGAAAAGGTTGAGAAAGCTGTAGAAACTAAAATACAACAGTTGATTGAATGTGGCTGTGATGTGGTAGTGTTTGGATGCGGTTCTATCCTTGGATTAGATGTTATAGGCATGAGCAGAAAGTATAATGTACCTGTTATTGAGCCAATTCATGCAGCAACGGCAGCCTGTAATTATTTTATCCAGCGAAAGCTATTACAAAGTAAAATTGCATTCCCTTGTCCACCGGAAAAAGAAATTCTATAGTAAGAGGTGTGCAATCTGGTGAGTATCATACTTATCATACATGAGCTAAATGTTAAGACAATGATGAGCGATAGGATGAATCTGAATATTAGTAAGGGAGATTCCTATCGCTTTATAAATAATAATTTTCCAAAGCTAATATTTAGGACATCAGGTACTAACATAATAAAGGAGGTCAGCAATGAGTAAAATACTTTGGATTAATCCCCTTGGAACAAATATTTATGATGATCCAATAAAAAAAGGGCTGCTTAATATTAAGCAAGAAAATACCCAAGTGGATGTAGTTTCCCTTGAAGGTGGATCCACTCACTTAGAATACAGATATTATGAGGCATTAGTAGTACCAGAGGTTTTGAAAATAATAAGAAAAGCTGAACAAGATAAATATGATGCAGCCATTATAGGATGTTTTTATGATTTAGGGCTTTATGATGCGAGACAAATAGTTGATGGTATGGTTATAGCTGCACCGGCTGAGGCTAGTGCATATCTTGCAGCAACACTTGGATACAAATTTTCTGTGATTGTAACTGAAGATTTGGTTATACCACAAATGATGAGTAACTTCGAAGTTTATGGTATAAAAAATAAAGTTGCCTCTTTTAAATCATTGGGAATGGGAGTACATGATCTTCGAGCTAATGAAAGTGAAACAATAAGAAGAATAAAAGAAAAGGCTAAAGAGGCGATAGAAAACGATTTAGCTGAGGTTATTATCTTAGGTTGCACTTTGCAGTTTGGATTCTATAAAGAAATTCAAGAGTATATAAATGCACCTGTCATTGATCCAATTATTTCCTCCTTTAAATATGCAGAATATTTGGTAGAATTGAAAGAAAGATTTGGTTGGCTTCATAGTAAGGTATACAGTTATAAATCCCCACCTATTATGGAATTAAAGGAATTCGGATTATACCGAATTGTTTAGTTTCGCATCAATTTATAATTAATGCGGAATTCAGATATCAGGGAGGTGTAGTTTTGTTAAGATTTTTGCTAAAAAGGATATTTCTGGGTATATTTGTAATTATAGGGATATCGATGCTCATTTTTATTTTATCTAGAATAGTACCGGGAGATCCGGCCCGTATGGCTTTAGGTCCAAGGGCTCCGGAATTTGCAGTGGAAGAATTGAGAAAAGAGATGTATTTGGATAAACCTCTTCATGAACAATACTTATTTTGGGTGAGAGATGTATTGAAAGGTGATTTTGGCAAATCAATCAATTCCAAAAGGCCTGTAATTGAAGATGTTAAGCAGTTCCTGCCTGCCACTTTGGAACTGGCACTTTTTTCTGGTTTTATCATGGTTATAGCATCGCTATTATTAGGTATAATAGCGGCAAGTTTTAGAGATTCCTGGGTTGACAGTGCAATTAGAATTTTTTCTTATACTGGTATTGCCATACCAGCATTTGTAGTGGCCGTATTATTACTGCTTGTTTTCGGGTATTTGTGGCCTGTTTTACCGGTACTGGATCGTCTGAGTTCCGGGGTAATACCACCTTCTAGAATTACAGGTATGTATATTATAGATAGTATTTTAACGGGAAATTTTAAAACTGCATTAGATGCAGCATACCATTTGTTGTTGCCCGCATTAGCACTAGCTATTGGTCCCTTGTTTCAAGAGGCGAGAATATTGCGTTCCTCTCTCACGGATAACATGGGAAAAGAGTATATATCGGTTGCTACAGGTTATGGATTACCCAAAAGGGCGCTAATGGGAAAATATTTATTGAAGCCATCGGCTATCCCTGTAATAACTGTAATGGGCTTGGATTTCGCCTCTTTAATGGGAAATGCGTTTCTAGTCGAAAAAGTATTTAACTGGCCTGGTCTTTCAAGGTATGGTATTAATGCAATGCTTAATAAGGATTTGAATTCAATTAGTGCAGTTATTATTATAATTGGAGTGATTTTCTTAGTTGCAAATATACTTGTTGATATTATTATGGCTTACCTTGATCCACGGATAAGGTTAGGGGGTAAAGAATGATGATAAAAACCAATGATATAGAACCAAAAGCAAAACATGGATTTTTAAAAGAGTCTACGAAGAATAATTTAAGAATTTATAAGTATAATTTTTCCAAGAACAAGCTTTCAATATTAGGATTGATAATTGTACTTATATGTATAGGTTTTGCTTTGTTTGCTCCTTATATAACTCCATATCCACAACATGCAAAGGAGTTTGTCGATTTTAATAATGCAAGTCAGGCCCCTAGTCTAAAGCACCTATTTGGTACTGATGTTTTTGGACGCGACATTTTTACGAGGGTAATTTATTCTTTTCAAGGAGCCCTAATAATGGCAATAATTGTACTGGGTATATCTGTGCCTTTCGGAGTTTTCCTAGGGTTACTTGCCGGATACTATAACGGTAGTTGGATAGAAGTATTAATTATGAGGTTAACAGATGTTTTTCTAGCTTTACCTCCATTAATACTGGCATTATCAATCGCATCTGTCTTAAAGCCTAATTTAACCAGTTCCATGATTGCGGTAACTTTAATGTGGTGGCCATGGTATACAAGACTTGTGTTTGGTATGGCAAACACAATAAGAAAAGAATATTTTGTTAAGATTGCAGAGCTCATTGGTGCTTCAAGACTGCATATATTATTTAGAGAAATTTTACCAAGTTGTTTATCGCCAATATTAACAAAAATGGCTTTGGATGTAGGTTGGGTTATTTTGATTGGCGCCTCATTGAGTTTTGTAGGTCTTGGTGAACAACCGCCTAATCCTGCATTTGGTCAAATGGTTGCCGACGGTTCAAAATACATGCCTGACTTATGGTGGATGACAATATTCCCGGCACTGGGTATTGCATTTATAATATTGGGCTTCAACTTCTTGGGGGATGGCATTCGAGACATGTTTGACAGGGGGAGGCAGTAAATATGAATGATGCTATATTGAACATAAAGAATCTGAAAGTATGGTATAACACATACAGAGGTTATGCAAAGGTAGTAGATGGAGTGAATTTCCATGTAGGAACAGGTGAAAAGGTAGGACTGGTAGGGGAATCCGGCTGTGGGAAAACTACTACTATGAAATCCGTACTGAGAGTTATCGATAGCAGCATAAACCATATACCGGAAGGTGAGATCCTTTATAGAGATAAAGACATCTTGAAAATGAATTATAATGACCTGCAGCAGATAAGAAAGAAAAGCATATCAATGATATCCCAGGCGCCGTCAGCTGCATTAAATCCGGTATTTACCGTCGGAGAGCAGCTTCTTGACGTTATCAGGTATTCTGAACAATATAATAAGAAATCAGGTAAAAAGGATCTTATGGATATGGCTGTAAGTGCCATTAAAGATGTAATGATTTCAGATCCGGAAAGAATTCTGAAGTCATATCCGCACCAATTAAGCGGAGGTATGAAGCAGCGTATATGCATAGCAATGTCACTGGTAACCCCCAGAGAACTGCTCATAGCAGATGAACCGGGAACTGCTCTTGATGTTACTATCCAAGACCAGATACACAGACTTCTGAGAGCGTTGGTAGAGGAAAAGGGAAGGTCTTTAATTATGATAACTCATTCATTGGGTGTAGCTCGTGAATTAGTAGACAGGATTTATGTCATGTATGCCGGTAATATTGTAGAGGTAGCAAAAACAAAGGATTTGTTCAGCAAACCGCTGCATCCTTATACCAAGGGATTGATGGAGTGTGTGCCGAGGCTTTCCGGCGGAGGTGTGACCACAGGAATATACGGGTATATTCCGAATTACATCAACCCGGCGCCCGGATGCAGATTTTGCCCCCGCTGCCCTGACGCAATGGACATATGTTCGAAAGAGAAGCCACAAACAATAGAAATAAGTGATGGACATAAGGTAGCGTGCTTTAAGTACACAAACAGTTGATATATTGCTTGTGAATAGTATTTATGAAGGGAGGCGCTTATCGGGATTACCCTTATTCAATCCCGGTAGAAAAATATGAGTAAAGAGATAGTAACCATAAAGGATCTGAAAACTTATTTTCCAATAGATAAAACCAAATTTGTAAGAGCGGTTGATGGGGTTAGCTTTAATATAAAAGAAGGGGAAATTATGGGCCTGGTTGGTGAATCCGGTTCGGGTAAAAGTACAATTGCATATACATTTATGGGCATGTACAAACAAAGCGGCGGAGAGATCGTTTTTAACGGGAAGACCATTACGACAAAAGACAATAAGCGTGATATGCTGTTCAAGAAGGATGCCCAGATTGTATTTCAGGACCCGGGCTCATCATTGAATCCATACCAGGATGTAAGACAGATACTTAGTTTGCCTCTTAAAGTGCATAAAATAGTATCTCA
>LOES01000184.1 GCA_001515955.1 Clostridia bacterium BRH_c25
AACCTCTGAAGTCAGGGCAATATCATAGCCTTCCTTGGAGCCGTCGGCATCTATGCTGGTAAGGAGTATTTCACCGGCACCCAGCTGATAAACATTCCTGCACCATTCCAGCACATCCATGCCGGTGCTGTTCCTGCCTCCGTGAGTATATACGTCCCAACCGTCTGCGACCGTCTTAAGCTTTGCGTCAACAGCAACTACAATACACTGGCTTCCGTATCTCTTTGCCGCTTCTTCAATCAGCTTTGGGTTCTTCACTGCCGCACTATTTAAAGACACCTTGTCTGCGCCTGCATGGAGCAATGCGTCTATATCCTCAAGGCTGTTTATGCCTCCCCCCACTGTGAGAGGTATGAATACGTCCCTTGCAGTTGCCTTCACCACGTCAACCATAGTGCCTCTGCTCTCTATAGATGCCGTTATGTCAAGAAATACAAGCTCATCTGCCCCTGCGGCATTATACACTACTGCCGCTTCAACAGGGTCTCCCGCATCTCTGAGGTTATTAAAGCCAACTCCTTTTACCACTCTTCCGTTTTTTACATCAAGACATGGAATTATCCTTTTTGCCAGCATATTACCCCTCCACAGCCTTAAGGGCGTCCTCCAGCTTTATGGCTCCTGCATACAAGGCTTTGCCTATTATTACTCCCTCTGCCCCTGTACTCTTGATAGCCAGAAGGTCGTCTATACTCTTGACCCCTCCTGATGCAGTTATCCTTGCCCCCTCAACATTACACATCTTTTCTATACCGCCGATGTTAGGCCCGCTCATCATTCCATCCCTGGAGATATCGGTATATATTATATTCTTGCAGCCTTTGGCTACAATCTTGTTTGCAAAGTTATAAGCACTGAATTCACTCACATTCACCCAGCCCTTTATGGCCACATAGCCGTCTATGGCATCAATACTCACTGCAAGCCTATCCAGGTATTTTTTCAGGCCTTTTTCCAGAAGCTCTTCATCCAATACCGCACCGGTACCGATAATGACCTTTGCCGCCCCTGTATCTAATGCACTTGTCAAATCTTCAATGCTCCTCAACCCGCCTCCGATTTGTACGGGAATATTTACAGAATTTATTATTTTCTCAACTGCAGCCCTATTTCCCATTTTTCCATTGAAGGCTCCATCCAGATCAATAATGTGCAAGGCTTCTGCGCCCTTCTGTTCCCACATTTTTGCCGCATCCAGCGGATTTTCATAAAATACTTCCAGCTTTTCAAGGTTTCCCTCTTTAAGTCTCACACATTTTCCATCATAAATATCTACTGCCGGATAAATTTTCATACTACCATCTCCTTAATATTTTTTAATATGGCAAGCCCGGTCTCTCCGCTTTTTTCAGGGTGAAACTGCAGCCCTATAATATTGTCTCTCATAACAACTGCCGGTATGTCGGCTCCATAGCCGCTGACAGCGCATATATCTCTGCTGTCCTCTGTTCTTGCAAAGTAGGAATGGACATAATATACATAAGCCCCTTCATTAATTCCCTCAAGCACCTTGCACTCATTTTTCTTCTCCAGTGTATTCCAGCCCATGTGGGGAACCTTTACATTCTCCGGTATCCTGTCCACCCAGCCTTTAAAGAGCCCCAACCCTTCAAACCTTCCGCCCTCGGTACTGTAATCAAACATCAGCTGCATACCAAGGCATATTCCCAGTATCAGCTTACCTTTAGCCGCTTGCTTCAATATCACTTTGTCCAGCTCTTCAGCCGAAATATTCGAGGCGGCATCGCAGAAGGCACCTACCCCCGGAAGGACAATCCCGGAGCAGCTGTCAAGCACTCCTGCGTCCTTGGAAACCACAGTATCAGCCTCCAGATACTCAAAGGCCTTTTTCAGGCTGTATATATTGCCTACACCATAATCAACAATTCCCAGCTTCATAGCCTATATACACCCCTTTGTAGAGGGCAAGCCCTGAGTATCATCCACCCGCAAAGCTTCCTTCAGCGCCCTTGCAACGGCCTTGAATATGCATTCAGCATTGTGGTGGGCATTTTCTCCATACATCAAATTGATATGCAGTGTTATAAAGGAGTTGCTTACAAAGGCCTTGAAGAATTCTTTAATGTTCTCTGTGTCAAAATCTCCTATACTGCCCTGCAGCGGGCTGCAGTTATATACAAGATTCGCCCTCCCGCAGAAATCCACCGCTGTCATACAAAGGGAGTCATCCATGGGGAGTATTATACTTCCATATCTTGCAATGCCGATCTTATTCCCGGTGCATTGGAGCAATACCTTTCCCAGTACTATTCCCACATCCTCAACAGTATGATGCAAATCCACCTGTATATCTCCTTTCGCCTTGACAACAAGGTCAAATCCGCTGTGCCTGCCCAGCTGCTCCAGCATGTGGTCGAAGAAAGGTGCCCCTGTGTCTATATCGTATGTACCGCTTCCATCCAGGTCGAACCTTACATACACATCAGTCTCATTTGTCTTCCTGGATAATTCGGCAATTCTTTGTTCAACATGCTCCTTCATACAGCACCTCCTTTACTATTTCATAGAATCTGTCGTTCTCCGAAGGGCTGCCAATTGTAACCCTAAGGCAGTCCTTAAGTGCCGGATCTGAAAAGTTTCTTATATAAATCCCCGCTTTTCGGAGGCTATCAAGTATTTCCCCTGACTTTGGTGCTCGCAGCAGTATAAAATTGCTCCGGGATTCAAAGCATTGAATTCCTTTCAGCTCCGCAAGCCGTGCGGCAAGCTTTTCCCTCTCAGCTTTTATTATTTCAACTCTTTCTGTCATTGTATCCTTATCCTCCAAAACCTCTATCGCCGCAGCTTGTGCAAATGCATTTACATTGAAGGGGGAACGGACTCTGTCAATAAAGCTTATAACCTGCGGGCAGGAGAGCATATAGCCCACTCTTAGTCCGGCTATTCCAAAAGCTTTGGAGAGTGTCCTCAATATTATGAGGTTGTCATACCTGGAAAGAAGCCCTGCAGCAGTCAAGCCTGAGAATTCGTAGTATGCCTCATCAACTATTACTAAACCGGAGGCCTCCTTCAGTATCTGTTCTATCTCTTCCAACTCAAAACAGCTGCCGGTAGGATTGTTGGGATTGCATAAAATTACAAGCTTGGGTCTTTCTCTTTTGAGACCGGTTATAAATTCATCCAGCTTGAGTTCAAAATTGCTGTCCGAGCTATATTCCCATATTGCTGCTCCGCAGATGGTTCCGTATATTTTGTACATTGAAAACGTAGGGTTATACATAGCCATAGTGTCTCCCGGATCAATAAATGCCTGAAGAATCACATTTATAAGCTCATCAGAACCGTTGCCTATGGCAATACGCCCTGTATTGATACCTGTATAATTTGAAACCGCTGTTTTAAGCTCTGTGCAGTTGCTGTCGGGGTAGCGGTTGAACTCCATCGTTCTTATCCTCTTGATAAGAGCTTCCTTTACTCTCTCATTCAAGCTCCAGGGTATTTCGTTTTTATCAAGAGCTATGCCGGAAAGCTTGGGTTCCACCTTATAGCTTTCAATCTCAAGAGCTTTTTTTGAAACTAACTTATCTATCATATTCAAGCCTCACTTTCAGTGCATTTGCATGGGCCTCCAGGCCCTCTGCTTCTGCAATTGTTATTGCGGCAGGCCCAAAGACCGCCAAATCCTCTTTACTGTAATATATCAAGCTTGACCTTTTCTGAAAATCCCTTGTTGAAAGGGGTGAAAAGAAAGCTGCAGTGCCATAGGTCGGCAGCACATGATTGGGACCGGCAATGTAATCACCTATGGGCTCTGTGGAATAACCTCCAAGAAAAATAGCTCCTGCATTTTTGATATTCTTTAATACCTTGAAAGGGTTTTCCGTTATGATCTCCAAATGCTCAGGGGCAATTCTGTTTATTATTTCCGCGGCTTTCTCAATATCATCAACCACAATAACTGCTGAGTTATTTTCCAGCGCCTTGCTTATTATGCTCTTTCTTTTCATACCGGCAAGCTGTCTTTCTATTTCCGCATTTACGCTGTCCGCAAAAGCCCTTGAATCAGTCACCAAAAAACATCTGGCCATTTCATCATGCTCTGCCTGGGACAGCATATCAGCTGCAACCCAGCCCGCATTTGCGCTGCTGTCCGCAACTACCGCAATTTCACTGGGCCCCGCTATCATATCAATGTCAACAAATCCATATACCTCTCTCTTTGCAGCTGCCACATAAGCGTTACCCGGCCCTACTATCTTGTCCACCTTCGGTATGGTCTCAGTTCCAAAGGCTGCTGCCGCCACTCCCTGGGCACCTCCTGCCCTGAAGATCCTGTCAATCCCCAGAAGCTTTGCCGTTACTGCTATATACGGATTGATACCCCCATCGGGAGAAGGAGGGGTCAATATGATTATTTCTCTGACTCCCGCAATTATGGCGGGTACCGCACACATTACCACAGTGGAAGGGTATGAAGCTTTCCCTCCGGGTACATATATTGCAGCCCTGTCTATAGGAGTAACTCTGCTGCCCAGTACACTGCCGTTATCGGTCATTATGCTGAAGTCCTTGTCGGCCAACTCTTTGTGATATCTTTTCACATTGGCTATACTCTTATTTATTGCTGCTATAAAGTCATCCTCTGCTTTCCCTGCCGCAGTCTCCAGCTCACCGGCACTGATCCGGAAACCTCCTGTGTCCTTCACATTATCAAAGCTCCTGCTGTACTCAAGGACTGCACTGTCCCCCCTGTCTCTGACATCCTGTACTATTTTTTTCACAGTGGCAGTCACTTCTTCAGGTATGAAGCTATCTCCCTTTTTGTTCAAAAAGCTCTCATCGCCGCTTTTATCCTCCCATGACACTATTCTGAGCAAGGGCCTCACCTCCTTCGATGGTCGTACTTACAGCTGTTACAAAGTTGTTTATGCTTTTATTTTTCAGCTTGTAGCTGACCTTGTTCACTACCATTCTCGCTGTTATATCGCAAATATCCTCGTATACAATAAGGCCGTTCTCCTTCAATGTTCTTCCGCTTTCCACAATATCAACTATTGCATCCGACAGTCCTACAATGGGGGCAAGCTCTATTGAGCCATCAAGCTTTATTATTTCTACAGACTCTGATTTTCTGTTGAAATATTCTGCTGCGATTTTGGGGTATTTGGTTGCGATCTTTCTTACTATAGGCCTCACCTGATTCTTCTCTGCAGGACCTGCCAGAACCATCCTGCAGCCGCAGGTTTTCAAGTCCAGTATTTCATATACCTGATTTTGGGTCTCCATAAGTACATCCTTTCCCACGATACCTACATCTGCCGCTCCGCTGCCCACATACACCGGAACATCGGAAGGCTTTACCAGAAAAAATTCCACTTCCATGTCCTTATCAGTAAAAACAAGCTTTCTGGATTTCAGATTGATTATGTTTCTATACTCCCTTGTATCAAGCAGAAGCTCACTTACTTTTTCAGCTATCCGACCTTTTGCAACAGCTATTTTCAACATTTGCACCACTCCTTCTTATTCACTCAAAATTAATTATTTTATCATAGCCATATTGTCTGCAGTACTGTCCGGGATCCGTTATGTCCCTGTAGTTCATGAGATTTACAGTTATTCCCTGCTTTCTGCAGCCTTCGGAATACTCCAGGGCTTCAATAAATCGCTTGTCGCTGAATATGGCCAATACCTTATGCTCCTGCTCCCGACTGATGCTCTCCATTTCAGCTGCTTCAATCATACTGTCAACATATATTGCAAACCCTGCTGCAGTCGTATTTATGCCCAACTCCTCAAGCAAGTCGTCATATCTGCCTCCTGAAATAACCACATCACTTGTTCCCTGGGCATATGTCTTGAAGATCAATCCCGTATAATATTTCATGTTTCCGGTCATCCCTGCGTCTATTATCAGATTGGATTCCAGACCCATATCCTTGCACCTTTCGCAAATTTCGAGCAGATAGTCGGCAGATTCCTTCACAGTCTCATTGATTATGATTTCATCCATTCTTTTAAAAATGTCCTCAGGCCTTCCGAAAAAACATGGAAGCTTGCAGATTATTTCCTTGTACCTGCTTTCAATAGGAAGACCGGCTACCTCTCTCTCAAGCTCTACAAGATTTTTTTCACTTATGAGGGAACTTATGTAGGCTTTCTTTTCCTCCTGTAAGGGAAGCTCTTCGAAAATACCTTTGATTATTCCTGCATGGCCTATGTCTATCTTGTAGTCTGAAACTCCGGCTTCCCTTAAGCTCTCCTTGGCCATGCTTATAATCTCAATATCCAGCCACTTTCCGGAGCATCCGAATATTTCCGCCCCAACCTGGCTGAATTCCCTGCCTGCTCTCCGCTTCTTCTTATCCGCCCGGTATACATTCCCCATATAAAACAGCTTCAAAGGCTTCTGCTGTTCTTTCAGCTTTGTGGCAACGACTCTGACAGTCGGAATTGTCATATCCGGTCTTAAAACTATTACTCTTCCGTCTCTGTCAATTGTTTTTATGATACTTTCATCATCAACCGGTGATATGTCCCCTGAAAACAGCTCATGATATTCAAACAGCGGCGTTTCTATACGGCAGAATCCACAGGACTGCATATAGTGCTGCAGCTTTTCCTGCAATACAGTTCTTTTGCTGCTTTCGTCAATAAGGATGTCCCTCATACCCTGAGGGATTCCGATGCTTTGCATAGCTTGATCCCACTCCCTTTTTAAATTTGAAATTTTAATATTAATGTGCGGGCGAACACTGTTCGCCCCTACGATTATTGCATCATAGATAAAACAAAACCCCGCAGGTATAATTTACCTACGGGGTTTTTTAATATTGCATCCCATAGGCACAAGCACAAATAGCACTCATGCCCAGGGAAAATTTCCTGAAAGGCTTAAGTGCTCTGTCTATGATGATGCATCCTGTTTGTCAAGTAATTTATGGTATTCATAAAATCAGCTCCGTTATCTTTATGGAAAGTTGGTTTTCATATACTATAATACAAAATAAGCCTATCTGTCAATAAGATATTTGATATTTACAATTTGTATATTACTTTATACTTGTTTTCCAGGTAATCGCTCAGATATTTGGGATTGATTTCTTCTCCCGTGACTTCCTTAAGAATTTCTGCAGGCTCCAGGAGCTTGCCGTATTTGTATATTTTTTCCGACAGCCATTCTTTTATTTTTATCAGTTCACCCTTCTCCACAAGGGCGTCAAAATCCTTGATTTCCTTTTTTGCTGTATTGTAAAATTGTGCCGAATAAATATTGCCCAAGGTATATGAAGGGAAATAGCCGAAGCTCCCTCCTGCCCAGTGCACATCCTGCAATACACCTTTGGTGTCATTGGGGGGTACTATTCCCAGATACTCCTTCATCTTCCCATTCCACACCTCCGGCAGGTCCGATACTTCTATTTCCTTGTTAATCAAAGCTTTTTCAATTTCATACCTTATCATCACATGGAGGTTGTAGGTGACCTCATCAGCTTCCACCCTGATAAAGGAAGGCTCCACCTTGTTTATAGCCCTATAGAACTTATCCGGGTTCATATCCTTAAGCTGTTCCGGAAATACCTTCAGCAGTTCCTTATAATACTGCTCCCAGAAGCCGCGGCTTCTTCCTATGATGTTTTCCCAGAACCTTGACTGGGACTCATGTATCCCCATGGAGGCTCCCGTACAAAGCGGTGTACCGTTCAATTCAACAGAAATGTTCTGCTCGTATAGCGCATGCCCTCCTTCATGAAGGGAGCTCATTAATGCACTGCTGAAATCATTGGAATAGTAATGAGTGGTTATTCTCACATCCCCGGGGTTTATGCCTGTGGTAAACGGATGCTCGCTCTCATCAAGCCTTCCTGCCTCAAAGTCATATCCCATCTTATCCAATATGTAGAGGCAGAACTCCTCCTGCTTTGCAGTATCAAAGTACTGCTTCAGTATGTCATCCTCAGGCCGGTCAGGAGACTCCTTTATCTTTGCTGCCAGTGGGACTATCCTGCGTCTAAGCTCGTCAAATATCATATCCAGCTTATCCACTGTCATCCCCGGCTCATAAAAATCCAGAAGTGTATTGTATTTATTGCCCTTATAGCCCCATAGCTCAATGAACTCCCGGTTAAAGGCAACTATTCTTTCAAGGTAGGGTCTGAACAATTCAAAATCGTTGCTGTTCTTTGCATCCTCCCATACGGACTCTGCTTCGGAGGTCAATATAACGTATTCCTTGTATTTGTCTGCCGGTATCTTCCTGTATTTATCGAATTCCTTCCTGCACTCCTTTACTACTGCCTTCATTATATGATCCAACCGGCTGTTGTTGTTTGGCTCATCAAAGTATTTCAAACATTCCTCCATCTCTGCGGATGTGGTAAGCTTGAAGGCTTCCGCCGACAGCATGCCTATAACCTCAGCCCTCTGGCCCATGCCTTTCTTGGGCGCTCCTGTTCTTAAATCCCAATACAATACTTCCAATGCGTCGTTATAATACCTGATTCTTTTAATCAATTCCAGAAAACTGTTTCTCATATAATCTAACCCCTTCTCAATTTAATCATATAAGGTTACGTGTAACACGGAACACACGGATGTTACACAGAACACAGATGCCCCCGTCATTCTGAACGTAGTGAAGAATCTAAGATCCTTCGGTCGTTCCTCCCTCAGGATGACACATCAAACAGGTATCTTTCATAGTTACACGTCCCCCCCGTAACCTCGGAACCCCGTAACCTCGTAACCTATATTTTTTGTCATATTTCCCGGGAAATACTTAATATTCGACTTATATTAAGCTTTTTCCATATAAACCTTGCTTCCTGCACCGTCAATTACCGGAGCTTCTACCACAAGGCGCCTTGTGATCCTGCTTTTCATCTCGGGCACATGGCTTATCAGTCCTATGACCCTTTTTTGCGTGCTCAATCTTTCCAGAGCGTCTATTACTGTATCCAAAAGACTGTTGTCCAAGGTCCCGAAGCCCTCATCAAGGAAAAAGAACTCAAGAGGGCACTGTCCTTTAAGCTGTATCTGTGAGGATAAAGCAAGGGCTAGAGCCAGTGAGGTCAAAAATGTTTCCCCTCCCGAAAGAGTGGTTACCAGCCTGCGCATCCCTCCATTGGCATCGTCCCGGATAACAAAACCATTTTCCGTATCCAGCTCAAGACCGTATCTGTGTCTGGTCAGTGTGCCCAAAGTTTCAGAGGCTTCCTTGGCAATGTACCTGAGACGCTCCTCCGATATGTATTCTATGAACGCATTCCCTTTAAGCAGGTTCTTGAAAAGCTCAAGATGCTCCTTTTTCCTGGAATACTCCTGCAGCTCACATCCCAGGGAAAGCCAACTGGCATAGTTGGCTTTGATTGTTTCAAACTTGTTTTTTGCACTTTCATACGTGGCTATACTATTTTCTTTTCCAAGCTTAAGCTCCTCGTATCTGCTGCGGATTTCCTGCCACAGCTCTTCAGTTATGCTCCTGCCGGACAGCTTGTTCTCTATCAGCTTCTTGTGTGCTTTTGTATTACTGCTGACCTCATCATATTCCTTAACTGCCCTCTCCTGCTCTGCGAGCTTATCCTCCGGCATAAAAGCCTCCTCTACTGCCGCAAAAGAAGCAAAGCCTTTGTCCGCAAGCTCCTTGCCCAATCTCCCGGTATCATTCTTCAGTTTTTCCTGATATATCTCCCTTTGTTTCTCGTATACCTTTTTATCCTTGACAGCCTTTTCATGCATTTCTCTGACTGAATTGACATATTCCTGGGCCTTTTGCTCCACCTTTGCCAAAGCAGCCATTTCTTCCTCTGTCTTTGCAATTTCGGCCTTTATATCCTTATCCCCAATAAGGGCCTGAATTTCCTTCTCCTTCTCCTCCTTCTGGTACTTGAAGCCTCTGCCCTCCGCCATGT
This sequence comes from Clostridia bacterium BRH_c25, assembly GCA_001515955.1. The sequence goes on from LOES01000184.1 coordinate 9,873, forward strand.
TTTCCGAAAGCTTCTCCATGTCAAGCTTTTTCGCTTCTTCTGCTTTCTCTATTTCCTTTCTCAGCTCCCCAATACTATTCTCAATGGCCTGCAGCTCCTTATAAAGCCTCTCCGCCTCACGGTCATTGCTTTGTATCCTCTGAAGCTCAGCCTTCATTCCGCTTAATCCCAAAGCCTGTATTATACTGTCAAAGGCTTCCTTTTTAGTCCTGTAATCCTCTTCTGCCTCAATGCAAGCTCTCTGCAAATCTCCCAGGTGCTTTCTGTCTGCCTCCAGCTGTGAACGCTTCCCGCTGTTTTCCACCTGGTACCGGTTATACTCCTCCCCTGTCTTCTTCTGCGTTTCCTCCAGCACCGAAAGCCTGTTCTCCCAGTCTTCGATCTCTTTGAGCCTTTGCTGCTTTTCTCCGGACATCTTATCCAGAGTGCCTTCAATTAAAGTGATGGACAATTCCCTTAAATCCTCCGGAAGCCTGTTCATCAGCTCTGCTTTTTCCTCTTGCTTATTCTCTGCATCCACTCTGAGTGCTTCCTTTTGGCTGTTTAAATTATTATGCTGCTCCTTAAGCTTTATTTCATCATTTTCCATAACCCTGCATTCCAGGTCAAGCTTTTCCATAGAGGACTGGAGTTCCTTTATTACCTCTTCTCCTGATTCTGCGCCTGCACCTCCCAAATGGACAGCAGGGCTCGGATGTGCTGTGGCTCCGCATACGGGGCAGGGCTCATTATCCCTCAGCTTCTTCGCCAGTACAAATGCGCTGTTCCTCTCCTGCTCCTTCTTCTTCTCCTCAATTAAGGCTTTTATCTTGTCAAGCTCCTGCTGCTTTTCCCCTTTTTTTGTGCAAAGCTCGCTTATCCTTTTTTCCAGCACCTCAAGCTGACTGCCGTAATCCGATATTCTCAGCTCCAGCTGCTCAACATCCTTGTTTTTGAGCTTCAGCCCGTCAGTAATTGACTTTATGCTGTAATACCTTGTCTCAGCTTTAAGAATATCATTCCTGTCCCACTGCTTCATTTTCTTATGCCGTTCATACAAAGCTGCGGCCGCTTCCATTTCATTGTATAATTCAAGGCCTGATTTCTCCAGGGCTGCAAGCTCCTGCTCCTGTCGGCCGATGATGCTTGAGAGCTCTTCATATCTGGCCTTTTGCTGATCCCTGGTCCTTTGTGAACGCTCCAGCCCTTCTTCCAGTGCGGCACCCTCCTGTACCTTATCCCTGTAGCTTGCTTCAACCTTAAGAGCCTCTGTGCGTGCTTTATGCTCCCCTGCATTCTCCAGAGCCTCCGCAAGCTTGGACTTCTGCGTTGATACAGTCTCCTCCCAATGCTCTACTTTCTTTTTAATTACGGTGTATTCACTTCTGAGCTTCTGAAGAACCTCTTCCATCTTCTCCAGCTCGTTCTTTGTCTGAAGTGCCTTTGCAAGCCTCGTCCTGTGCTCTACAAGGGTTGGTATCCTCTCCTGCCTTAATGCACTTGCCGCTTCATAATCACTTTTGCCTTTTTCCAATTGGAGGCCCAGTTCAGAAAGCCTAGTGTCCAGTTGCTCCAGCTCTTCTTCTGTTTTTTTCAGCTCTGCACCGGTTTTCCCAAGGTCGCTGATCCTGTCTGTCAGACCTTGAGCCGCTAAGGCATTTTTACACCGGGTTCTCATAGCGTTAATTTCAGCTGCCATACCTAAAAGCTCTTCCTGTTTACCCACTGCCTCCCGAAGCTCTGCAGAAAGCTCCCACACTTCTTTAGCACCACCGTACTCCACTTCAGAAGCCTTCAATGCCTGGTCCATGCTTTTTCTTTGATCTGCCGCTGAAGCAAGAGCGGCTTCAGCTTCTTTCAATGACGTATCAGAAATATCCCCCAGCATGGATAAAGCCCCTTCAATTCCCGAAAGCTTGTTCCTGATCCTTCCCAGCTTTCTGTTCACCTTGTCCGTAAGCTCCCTGCCGTACTCTTCCAGGTAGAAAATCCGTTCCAGCATCTTTGTTTTATCTGCCTTGGCAGATAAGAGGAATTCCTGGAATTTATTCTGGGGAAGCACTACAGAGCGCGTAAAATCGTCAAACTGAAGTCCTATTAGCTCTATTACCGCCTCATTAACTTCCCCCTGCTTGTCTGCAATGACCACATCCCCTGAAGCGCCCAGCTCAATAAGTCTCGCGACCCTTGATTCTATTGAGCTCTCCGAATCCTTCTTCCGCCTGTATACCCGCTCCACCTTGTAGGTTCTTCTCTCGTTCGCCCTGACCAGATCAAAGGTAAATGAAACTCTTACACTGGCTGAAGACATGTTTATTATACCCTGGGTGCCTCTGTTTGCTCTCTGCACATTTCCATACAAAGCAAGGGTCAACGCATCCAGTATGGTTGATTTCCCACTTCCCGTAGGTCCGAATATTCCAAACAGTCCTGTCTCTCCAAGCCTGTCAAAATCTATAGCCTGCATCTCTCTGAAGCTCTGCAGCCCCTCTATCTCAAGATACCTGGGTCTCAATACCCTCACCTCCAAGCAGCATTTCGACCTGCCCCTCTTCAATATCGCCATTCACTACTTCAATGAAGGTTTCCAGCATTTCTTCAGCTGCCTCCATGCCTGTCCTGTATCTGTAATAATCCTTAAAAAGCTCTTCTATCCTTTTTCCCTCACGGCTTTCAAAGCTTATTATACTTTCCTTCTCATCAGTTACTACCGGTCTTATATTGATGATTCCGGGGTTAAGCTCCCTAAGCTTCTTCTGCTCCTCCAATGTCAGCGCCCTGTCTGTATGTATCTCCACGTCTATCCATGCGTTCAGATCCCTTCCCTCTTCACACCAGTTCATGGCTTCCTCAATTCCGTTTTTTGCCCTCCACTGCTTCAAAGGCTTCCCTGAGCTAAGATATACTTCTTTGACCTCCGAAGCCTTCCCCGGAATGGCATCCACTATGTAGACCACCTTGCTGTAATCGGTCTCCGAGAAGCTGTATGCAATGGGTGAGCCGGAGTAATATGTAGGTGACGGTGCACTTTTTATTCTCTGAGGCCTGTGAAGATGTCCCAGGGCAATGAAATGTGCATTATCAGGAAGCTTGCTGGGGTCCACAACCAAAGCACCTCCAAGCTGCCTTTCGGAGTCGGAGGTCCTGCCGTCTCTGAGGTATAAATGGCTGACTATCAGGTTCACTGTATCTTCTCTGAAGTTGCTGCTCAAATGGTGCAGCAGCTCTGATATCTTATCTGAATAAGCCTGCTGCAGCTTGTCTTCCTGCGAATCAGCCGATATAAGCTGCTCCAGCCGGGCTTCAGAAGGATATGGAAGTGCAATTATTACAGCACTGTGTTCCGAGCCGGCCGGTTTTATCTCCAGCCATCCGGGACCTGCCTGCACTATTGCGGAATGCAGGGTGCTCCGTTCCCTACTATCGGCCTTATATACCGCAGCATCACTTCCGGGGTATCCCAGCAAAACTATTCCGTTCTTATATGCTAGAGGACTGGCGGCACAAAGCCTGTCCGGACTGTCATGATTTCCGGCAACTACGACAACAGCCCTTCTGCCCCTGGCGTTCAATCTGTCCACAGCATCGTAAAACAGCTCTTCAGCCGCAGAGGACGGGTTGTATGTATCAAAAATATCACCGGCTACAAGTACGATATCTACCGCTTCACTCTCTGCAATTCCGCAAAGCTCGTCTATGAATTGCCTTTGCTCCTCTATCCTGTTAATATTCTCAAGGGTCTTGCCCAGATGCCAATCTGATGTATGAAGTATTCTCATGGCTGTGCCTCCTTAAATAGATACGAGATTCGAGATACGAGGAAAGCTCGGGTATTCCTTACTGGTCAAGGAACGGGTAACACGGACAACACGGATGTTCCACGGAAGACACGAATGTTTTAGTATTTATGTATTGTTACTTTAGTGGCCATATCGATACTAGCGTAATTACCAAATACCACTGAATATCTTATATTTTTTCCCGCCGTGTATTCCGTGGGCTTCAGTGTGTTCAGTGGTTTCCGTTCCAATACCCTCAAGGAATACCCTGACTCCCTCAAGACCCCGTAACCACGTAATCTCACGTCTAATTTATTGCTATACTGTATATCCCTAAACATATTGTAGTTATTTGCATTTTACTTGATTATTTCCCAATGTCCTTCTTTTTTTCCACCTACACGTATAAGTATGCCGTGGTCTTTGAGAAGCTTTATGTTTTTTTCTATATTCCGTTTTGTTATGCCGATTGCTTTTGCCATATCATCAGCAGTAATTTTCGCATTTTTATTTATCAGTGCTATAATTTGCTCCTGGGTTTGATTCAATTTTTTCTTAACCGTCGCTTTACCGTCATTTTCTTTTACAACAGCTTTACCGATGCTGCTTATAATTTTCAATTTCAAAGTTGTTTATAATTCCCAATCCTTTCAGTTTTCGAATGTATATTGAACACACAAAAGTATTTACATTGGGTTAAGTGCGAATTCAATAACAATCAAGGAAAACATTTCGCGAAATTTGAATTATGAATGTAAAATGTTTTTCGCGAAATATATAGTACTTTATTTTATTTACTATCACACATCATGCTTCTACGCCAGTAAGAAAGTCTAGCGTAACCATATCTCACATCTCTTATCCCGCATCTATTATATGGTTAAAATGTAAATCCATAATCATCTTGTATATATTTATATTCTATCGGATTTTTTGCCAAAAGACAATTTAGTATACAGTTAAACATAAAACCAAATGTGCACATATCGATATTTTAGTAAGCATAGATACTCTCTGCATTATCGAATACTGATTCATTCTTTTATATTTTTTCCCAACCGTGTGTTCCGTGGATTCCAGTGCTTTTCCGAAGGAAATCCGTGTTACCCGCCCCCCCATATCTCGTATCTCGCATCTCGTATCTCGCATCTGAACAAAAAAATCCGGCATATCATTAAATGCCGGATTTTTTTGTTTATTTCAATTTTCCTAGCTCACTTAGGGGCCATACTCTGAATACAGCCTTACCTCCAAGGTGCTCCTCCTCAATGAACCCTACTGATTCAAACCTGCTGTCCCTGCTGTTCCCCCTGTTGTCACCCATGACCATATACTTTCCTTTGGGTATGGTTGTCTTTTCAAATCCAAAATCAGGTGTGGGGGATTGGGTAAAATCCGGATCCAACGCCTTCCCATCTATGTATACTTTGTTATCTCTTATCTCAATTGTTTCTCCCGGCAGACCTACAACTCTCTTTATCAGATTAAGATGCTCCAGCTTATCCTGCTTGCTGTCGATTACAACTATGTCCCCTCTTTCAGGCTCCCCCAACAAATAATTCACTCTGGAAATAATTAGTATCTGGCCTTCATGCAGCGTCGGCTCCATAGACACACTCATTGCATAAGCCGTCCTGAATATGTATGTCCTGAAAATCACAGCCAGCACTATTGCAAAAAGTATTGTTTTTATCCATGAGTATATCTCTTTTTTCATCTCGTTGTCAAATTTCAAATTAATGCACCCCTTTTAGTTTTATTCAAATACAGACTGTAAAGCTGCCGTATCATAATAGTTGTTCTGCTTAAGAATTTCAAAAAGTATATCCCTGTCGTCAGTCATATTGTTATAGTGATATGCAAGGCATAGATTGGAAATTATATGCAAATCGCCGCTGTCATATTCATAAGCCTTCCTGGCGTATTCCAGTCCTTCTGCGGCATTATTCCTTTCAAGCTCTATCTTTGAGAGGGCTACAAAAGCCTGAGGATGCTCTTTGTTTACGCTGAGTACCTTTCTGCAGGACTCCACTGCCTTTTCGAACTGATCCGTTTCTCTATATACCGCTGCAAGGTTCAGATATGCGGAATAAAACTCAGGCTGAAGCTCAGTTGTTCTGATATACAGCTTTTCCGCTTCAGCATACCTTCCAATGTCAAAATTGATGTTTGCCAGATGGAAAATACCCATCACATCGTTCTTATTCATATCAAGGTATGTTTTAAGCTTGACAGCAGTCCTTTCCAATTCTTCCTGCCCATACAGCTTCAGTACCTCCACCAGATCCTTGCTCTCATAATAAATGGAATCCATCTTACCCACAATTCCATTGACCTGACGACTCAGCTTTCCTGATACTTTCCTTCCTGCAATACGGTCCAAAAGCTCGCTGCATTCATCTATTCTCTCATTGTAGAAGTAAGAAACCGCGAGTCTCGCAATTATAGAATCAGAATCCGGGAATTGTCTCAGCACCTGTTCAAACTCCCTTATCGCAGTCGAATGCCTTCCTTCCTGTTGGGCTTTCCGGCCCCTCTCATAGGCTATGGCTGTCTTATATGCAGAGGGGAATATGAGTATAATGGATATAAGCACCGCTGCTGCAACCGGTAAAAGAATTTTTATCCACAAAGGTACTGGTATCTTTGGCACTTGAACACCACCCAAAATAAAGATGCGAGATACGAGATTCGAGAAAAACTCAGGTATTCCTTATGGATCCAGGTACGGGTAACACGGACCACACGGATGTTGCACGGAGGGATACCCTGACTTCCACGAAACCTCGGAACCCTAAATCTGACAATAATTCCTCCTTAATCGTACAACATCCCTTAGTAAATATCAATGAAAAAAACAGGGCAATAGCCCTGTTAGTTACCCTTTTTCCCATTGGAACCCTTGCTGTTCTCGTCCCCGTTCTTATCTTTATTCTTATCTTTATTCTTATCTTTATCCTTATTCTCTAGATCCCCTTTACCCTTTTGGTTCTTGTTCTCCTCATCTTCATCATCTTCTTTATCTGCTTCATCGTCATCTTCTTTATCTTCATCTTTCTTATTATCTGTAGGTTTATTACCCTTTTCATTCTCCCCGGATGTCACGGTACTTCCCTTTTCTTTGTTCTCATTGTTCCCTTTAGTATCCTTGCCTGCTGCTGCAGGCTTTGAATTATTATCCTTGCTTGCTGCCGCAGCGGGCCTGTCTTTTCCGCTGTCTTTATTGTCCTTTTTATTGTCAGGATTTATTTTTACAGCTTCGCTGCCATCCTTTTTGTCTTTATCCTTATTATTCAGAAGCTGTTCTTCCTTGTCCTTGTCCTTGTCCTTGTCCTTGTCCTTGTCCTTGTCCTTGTCCTTGTCTTTGTCTTTGTCCTTGCCCTTGTCCTTTTCTTTTTCCTTATCGTCCTTTTCCGCTGCCATTACAGCCTTTCTTCCTTCTTTTATAAGGTTTACGGCTTCCTTCACAGTCATATTCCTTACTTCTTCGTCCTTTATTTCCGGATTTACATCTCTCAGCTTGTCTGCAAGTATATCCTTCCCGGGGGACATCTTATTGGATAAGGCTGCTTTGTAGTTCTCCACGCTTGTTTTTTCAACTGTAACACCATAGTTGTTATTGACCTTGGACAATTCTCCGGAAGCTGCTGCATTTACTGCAACCGCCAGCTTTTCCTCCTGCTTGGGATCCTTTGCAGAAACCACAACCATAACTTGATTTTCTGTATTTTCGTTTATATATCCCTTTTCAGAAGCACTTTTTATTATTTCGGAAAGAGCCTTGTCGATATTTTGATTTTTCAAGCTGTCTGTGCCCTTTATCAAGCTGACTGCATCTTCAGTCAGAGGGTCTACCGATATTACCCTTTCAAACCTGTTGAGGGACAGTGTGATGCTGGGGTTTATATCTACGCTGACATAGCTGTATGGCATATAATATGCATATACTCCCGTTGACAGGAATATGCACGCAAGGAAGCAGGCAGCCATTGAAGCCACCCTTTTGTACATCAGATATGTCTTCTGGGGTTTAAGCTCTATTTCATCTCCTATACCAACAGACATCTGTCTCCGGACTTTTATAAAATCTCCCTTGTCTGTTATTACTATCATCTGCTTTTTATCTATTTCTGCTACTATTGCTTTCATTTTCTCCACCCCCAGTCTATGAACTCCCTTATACAGTAGTAATCTCCTGTTAATATTATCATTGCTGCTACTACATAATTTCGTGACCGCTCTATAGTTTTCCGGGGTAATTTTGTGCCTTCTTCAATTTCCGATATGGGAAGGTACCGTTTCATTTTTATTCTTTTGACCAGCTCCGGACTGTCTATTATGTACTTGACTATATCAAGGTACGAGCTTTTGGTACCTGTGTGCTTGGGAGAGCTCTTTGCTACATCATCAAGCTTCAGTCCCCAGGTGCAAAGCTCCTCTTTCAGCTGTACAAGCTCCTGCCTTCTAAGCTGGTTTACCTCCTCTTGATAATACTTGTTCTGAGCTTCCTCATAAGCCACAACATAATCAAAAACTTCCTCTCCGTCAGCTTCCTCGGTGGAATATTCACTTATATATGTAACTGCCTGATGCTTTTTTTCTTTCCTATAGTAATCAATAAGCCTTCTTCGGATAATGTTCTGAGCAAAGCTTAAAAAGTTTCCTTTTTGCTGGTCATAATGAACTATAGCTTCGTCAAAGGCCATAAGCCCTATACTAAGCTCCTCATCCTGTCCGTAGGAAACATACCTGCCCGTCGCCTTTTCAACGGCAGCTGCTATAAAGGGCTTATATTCCTCTATGAAAGTATTCTTTTCATCTGCAGTATGCTTGATATGCATTACTCTTTCATTTATGGACTTATAAAACATATTTCACCCCAAAATTTTCACATTACACCAAAAATTTCTTAATCGCTTGCGAATAGTATAATATAGAATCCCTATCTTAATGTTTTTCGCAAATTGCATAATTCAATTATACAATAAGCGGACATGCATTATAAGAGACACAAAATGGTAATCTGGAACTATTTTATATTTTTTTTATGGGAGGAATGGATTATGTCAGTAAAGAATTGTCCTATCTGCGGAAGGATTTTTGAAGATGGCGGAGTAAACGAGGTATGTGCAAGCTGTTTCATTGAGAATGAAAATGAAATCAGAAAGGTAAAGGATTACCTGTATGAAAATCCCAACAATAGTATCGCTGAAGTCTCGGAAGCTACCGGAATATCCATCCGTAAATTGAAGCGGTTCCTTCAAAACGAGCGGTTGGTTTCTGTAGAGAAGTAGCTGCGAGGTTGGGAAAATGCCTTCCCTACTATCAATATCTTAGTATCTCTCCGTTCCAAAACAGGTATATGTATTTATCCGCTATCTCTTTGCCGGTTATATGCTCCAGAGCCCGTGCATAATACTCAATCTGGGTCCTGTACTTTTCTTTTATCTGCTCCAATTCTCCCGCAGGTACGTAGTCGGTCTTGTAATCGACCAGCACCAGTTTTCCAGCTTCCTCGAAGTAGCAGTCAATAATACCCTGAAGTACTATAGTCTCCTCCCCATGCCCATCCTTCGGAAGGCTGCCGAATACTTCAGCACATTCCACTTCCATGGTGAAGGGTACTTCCCTGTATAGCTTTCCGGCATTAGTCATCCTTATACCCAAGGCTGACTGCATCAGGCTTACTATCTTGCGGACATTCACATTCTGCGCCTGTACCTCTGTCAATAGCTCAGCCATGATCATACCATTCATTTGCTTCCTTACTCCTGCTTCAGATACATCCCCGCTAAAATCCATATACTGCAGCACAAAGTGCATCAGAGAACCCTTCTCGGCAGCAGTCATTTCTGTCGCTTCCTCCAGGAACCTGGGCCTCCTCTTGATGCTTGGAGGAGCTGTCTGCAGATTGTACTCTTCAGCCGCTTCGGTATCAAAGTACCGCTTCAGCTCTGTAACGGTAACCTTCACCGGCAGCTTCTCATAAGCAGAGTAAGGATATTTCCACTCAAGCCTTTTAATAATCTCATTTTGAGTATCAGCTGCAGCTTCCGCAGAAGCAAGGGCAACCTCCCCAACCAACTCCTTCTCATTATGCTCTTCAAAGCTTATATCCCTCAAAACCTCTTCCCTGTCCCAAAGCCTTATATCCCACCGGTCGCCGTCATAACCTTCATAAAGGCTTGCCGGCTCTATTTCAAGCTTTTCTGCCAGCGGCTTTGACGGATGTCTCATAAGAGCAGTGCAAATCCAGTCCATAAAGTTTTTCCCCTTTAATATATCAAACTCAGGTACCTTTTGGGACTTTACTCCACTGCTGCTTCTCCACCTTGCCGCACTTTTCTTCGTATCATTTACCGTTCCGGTTATTATAAGCTTCTCTTTTGCTCTTGTAAAGGCAACATACAGTATCCTCATCTCCTCCGACAGGCTCTCAAGCTTTATCTTGTATTTCAAAGCCTGCTTGAATATGGTCGGATACCATATCCTTCGCTTGTGGTCTATAAGATCAGGCCCTATGCCCAGATCATGGTGCAGCAGTATGCCCTTTGTGGAATCGGTCAGGTTGAAGTCCTTCCCTGTACCACAGACGAATACTATTGGAAATTCCAGCCCCTTGCTCTTATGAATACTCATTATTCTGACCACATCATCCTTCTCCCCAAGGGTTTTGGCACTTCCCATATCCCCCTGGCTGCCTTTCAGCTTGTTGATAAAGTTTACGAAGTTGAAAAGTCCCTTGAAGCTGGATTCCTCATACTGCCTTGCCTTGTCGAAAAGCAGCCTGAGGTTGGCCTGTCTCTTGACTCCACCGGGCATGGCACCCACAAAGCTGAAATACCCCGTATCATTGTAGAGATACCATATAAGCTCATCCGTGGTAAGATACAGGGACTTTTCCCTCCACCTGCCGAGCCTTTTAACAAAATCTGCCGATTTGATCCCCAGCTCACCCTCCATTGCAGCAGCTTTGCCCATTGCCTCAAAAAAAGTAATCTCCCGGTCGAAGAGCCGTATATCGATAAGCTCTTCCGTATCAAAACCGGCTATGGGAGATCTTAGAACTGCCAGCATCGGAATATCCTGCAGCGGATTATCTATTATCTGCAGCAGCGACAGTATGGTTGATATCTCGATAGTCCTGAAGTACCCGCTTCCGGTATCGGTATATACAGGGATTCCTTGAAGGCTAAGCTCTTCCGTAAACACATCCGCCCAGTTCCTGGTAGTTCTCATAAGTATAACTATGTCGCTGTAGCGTGCAGGCCTGTACTTCCTGGTATCCTTGTCAACCACCATAAAACCTTGACTGCCTTCCGCTACAAGCTCTTTTATCCTTTTGGCCGCCACTCTGGCTTCACACTGTATGGAATCCGGCTTATCCTCCATATCCATATCCAGAGTCAAGTCGGCTTCATCCGTATCATCAGAGCTTTCATCCCCGCCTTCGGTTTCTTCAGCCGATACTTCCCTGCTGTCAATTATATGCAGCTCAATTGCACCTCCGAAGCTGTCCGCAGGTAGCTCAGGAGTCTCAAAAATAGCTCCGGCATAAAGAGCTTCATCCTCCGTATAATCAATATCTCCCAGGCTTTCAGACATTATCTGCCTGAATATGTAGTTTACTCCGTTTATAATGTCCTCTCTGCTTCTGAAATTCTTATTCAGCAGTATCTTTCTGTACTTGGACTCCGAAGCTCCTGAATAAGTCTTAAGCTTTTTAATAAAAAGCTCCGGCTTTGCCTGTCTGAAGCGGTAAATACTCTGCTTCACGTCACCTACCATGAATATATCAGGCTCGCCTTCCTCCTCCCTGGAGACCATGCTGAGTATTACCTCCTGGGTAAGGTTGCTGTCCTGGTACTCGTCAATATATATTTCTTCGAAGCGCTCCCTGAGCCCAAATGCCGCCTGAGTCGGCAAAGTCCTCCCGTCCTCTTCCCGGCTTGTCAGCACCTTAAGGCAGTAATGCTCCAAATCATTAAAATCAATTACATTCTTCTGCTTCTTCTTTTCCTGATACTTTGCTGAAAATTCCAACACAAGACTTCCGAGGCTGTCCATTACAGGATGCAGCTGCCTCAAGTCGGAGGCCAGTTCTCCGGAGTTGGAGCTTACGAGCTCCTTTTTGAGCTTGTTGAGCCTGCCCTTGACATCATCCCTTATACCCTTGACTTCCTCCCGGGCTGCAGGGTCAACCTCCTTGCCGCACCTGGGCAGACGGGTGAATTCAAGATTTTTGAACTGTTCATAAAGTGCATCCCAGCCATCATCTCCACCACAAGCCTTAAGCATGGCTTTTACTCTCAGGCTGTCCTCCTGCAGAACAGCAGCATAGGGTGTCAAGCCTTCTGTCCTCTCTGCCGCTGCTTCAGCAGCTTCCAACACACACTGAAGCCCGGTCAGCTCCATCGAAATACTCTTCATCAGGATTTTTGCCCACTTTGTAGCTCCAAAGTCCATTCCGTCAGCCGCATTGAAGGCTTCTACAGCATCCCGCAGCCAGACTTCAGGCCAAGGATGGCTTTGAACAAAATCATAGATGGTCAAGACCAGATCCATCAGCTTTTTGTCATCTCTATTGCCTCCATAGCACTCTACCAGGCTCAGAAAAGCTTCTGTGCAGTTCGGCTGCTCGTATTTCGACTCAATAAGCTCCTCCAGTGCTTCCATCTGAAGCAGCAGGGCTTCTGTATCATCCGCGATTCTGAACCCCGGGTCCAGATCTATTGTATGAAAGTTATTCCTTATGACATCAAGACAGAAGGAATGTATAGTGGTAATGCTGGCTTTCCCCAAGAGGGCCAGCTGTCTTTGAAGGTTTCTGGTATACTGGCTGTTGTCCTTTTGTGCGTCCTCCAGCACCTTGCTCAGGGCAGTACCGATTCTTTCCCTCATTTCAGCAGCCGCAGCATTGGTAAAGGTAACTACCAGCAGCCTGTCTATATCCACCGGATTATCCGGATGAGTAATCTTTCTTATGATTCTTTCAACCAGTACAGCTGTCTTTCCAGCCCCTGCAGCAGCTGCCACAAGCAGATTGCAGCGGTCCTCCGAAATTGCCCTGGCCTGCTCCTTGGTCCATTTGCCTGCATTATTCTGCAAATCCATTGCCATCACCACCTTCTGCACTTTTGCCCCCCATAAGCTCCCAGACCTCGGAATCCTTCCTGTCATGGAGATTCCTGTAATTATTCTTTGAAAGCCTGGTATCGAACTGGCAAATTGATATATATCCACAGTATGCACATGCGGTTATCCTTTTTCTTCTGTAAGGGCTTATGGAAATGTTCCCTTTGAGCATCTCCTCACCTATGCTGTTAAGCAGCTTCTTTACATGTCTTTTCATTATCTCAAACTGCTCAGCAGTAGCTGCGGAAGACCGTCCCAGCTCTCCTCCCTTGTTTACCCTTGCGGGTATTATAAGGGAATCCCCGTCTATACCGGTATCCATCTCCTTTATAAGCTTCACATCTGCAATAAGCATGCCCTTCATTTTAAGCTCCTTCATTATAGCTTTCTCTATTTCCTCCTCCGATGCTCCTCTGCTGCCCGGCACTATAGGATCGTCCAGCCTGAAGTATAGTATCCCTGCAGGAAATACCGGCTTCCCGGATTCTTTGCCCAGGCTCTCACCGACTGCATCCAAATAGGTTATTAGCTGAAGCTGAAGGCCGTAGTATACATCTGCCAGCTTGAACTGCTTGCTGCCTGACTTATAATCCACTATTCTGAAGTATTTGCCTTCCTCTGTTTCCAAGCAGTCCATCCTGTCTATCCTGCCGGACAGAACCATGCTCTCCCCTGAGGGCAGCTCCAGGGTTATAGCCGGAAGCTTCTCCCCTTCTCCAAAACCCAGCTCATAGCCGATTGGTTCGAAGGTGCTCCTTTTTATATGCTCCGCTATCAGCCAGACTGCTCTTGTCAGCACCCTTTTCAGCCTGTCTGCAAGATATTTGTATCTGCTGGAGCTTAAAAACACCGTACCCGCCATATCCTGCACCAGTTCGTCCACTATCAGGGCTACTTTTTCAGCACACCAATCCTTTTCAAGCCGTCTCCAGCCCATATCCCCCTCGCTCACTGCCTTGGAGAACCTGTCAATAACCGTATGCATGAAGGAGCCCATGTCCGGTGCATTCATTTTCATGATACGCCTTTCCTTCGCCTTAAGCCCGTATTCCACATAATATGAAAAAGGACAGGAAGAGTATCTCTCAAGCCTTGATACACTTGTATGTATGGTACTTCCATACAGCTTCCTTACCCGTTCCTGCTTTATAATCTCCACCTGATTGGTATAGTTGAAGCCTTCCAGCACCCGGCTATACTTGCCCTGCCATTCTTCCTCCTTCATATACCAGTCCACAACATTATTCCATAGAGGGTCGGTGTATCTGCCTTCCGCTCTCTGCCTCATGGCGGCTACCAGCTCATTGAAGGTTGGCATAGGCGCCGACACGTACATTTCAGCACTGCTCCGGTCGTTGTTTCGGGTCATGCCGCTTTCAAAGCTTATTTCGGGAAACATCCTCTTAAGCTTGCTTATAATAACGGAAGGCCTCAAGGCTCTGCCATCCTTGTCGGCTGCACAGTAGCTCAATCTCAGGTATTCCGATGCAGCTGTCAATGCGGTGTATATGATATACTGCTGTTCGAAGGTCCTTCCTCTTGTATCCGGTGCCAGTTCTACTCCCAGGGCTCCAAGGATTTCTCTGTCCCTGTCCGATAAAATGCCCTCCTGTTTAAAGGGTATTGGGAATATACCGTCATTTGCACCTAATATGTATATATCTTTTACATCATGGCTTTTGGACCGTTCAAGGCTCCCTACAAGCACTTGCTCAAGGGCCGGGGGTATCAAGCCTATGTTATACTCTCCAAAGCCTACCGCAAGTATCTCCAGGAAGGTTTCCACCTTCACTGCCTCATCCCCCATTGCCTCAACCACCTGATCCAAAAGCTCCAGAAGAATGTTCCACACCTGACTGTACTCATCAGCCCTGTCAAGCTCTCCCGCCCCGGTAAAATTCTGCACAAGCCTTTCCAGCCTTTCAGGCACTTCCAGTTCACACAGGAATTCATACAGTGCAGTACATATTTCCTTCCCGGTATTTTTCCCTTTTATTTTTTGATACAGCTTCAGAAGAGGTGCCACCGCTGCTTTTCGCGTTTCATTCACTCTTTGCAGCGCCTCAATGCCATACCCCAAGGTGTAGCTCCAATCCTCTTCCCTTACCCAGCTGCTACCCTTTATACCGTTTGCCAGCACATAATTCTCCAGAAGATCCAGATCAGCTCTGTCAACTCCGGTCAGGCCTGTCTTCAGATACCTGAAAACAGCTTCATATGACCAATTGCCTGTGAAAACCTCCAAAGCTGAAAGTACCAGAAGTACTAACGGATGCCCGGTTATGTCCTTTTTTCTATCAATGAAGCATGGTATACCATACTCTCTGAATACCACCCTTACCACTTTTTCATAAAGTGCCAGGTCTCCTGTTATTACAGCAATGTCCTTGTACCGGAGGCCTTCCTTCCTGCATTTTCTCAGTATATCTCTGGCAGCACTCTCCACCTCGGCATATATGTTGGGAGCCTCATGGAGGCTCAGGTGACTTGTGCTGTTTTTATATGTTCCATAAAGATATGTATAAAGATTCGCCTCAAGAAAAGCCAACTCTTTATTATATTTCAGCCCACCATTTTTAAGGGCTGCAGGAGCTTCTATCCTTACCCCGGTATTCACAGCCAGCCTTTTAAGCTTTGCGGCCGCAGCCTTCGCAGGTAGGAAGGCGTCTATTTCCTCCAAATCCAGCTCATCCGCAAGACAATCGGTGCACAGTGCCACGTTGACTCTGACAGTTCCGGCTAAAAGCCTCTCAATCACAACGTATTCCTGAGGGGTAAAGCCGGAGAATTCATCTATCCATATTTCCGAATCCTCAAAAAGCCTATATTGCATAAGCTTTTCAGCCAATAAGGCCAGGTCGTCATCGGAATCAATATATTTATCATGGAGTCTCTTCTCAAAATCCTCATATATGAGCCCTATGTCATGAAGTTTGTCCTTCAACTGAGTGCTCATCTCAGCTGTTTCAAGACTGCTTAAAGCCCCGGGAGTAATATTATACCTTTTAAATTCGCTGATGGTTCCGCACAAGGTATTTACAAAGCCCCTCTGACCGGCAGCCCTGGAAAACACCCTCAGGCTTTCCTTCAACCCTTCCATTATGGTATACACCAGTATGCTTTTACCTGCAGGGTTAATATGCTTCCTTACGATTCCCCCCACTTCTCCAAGCACTCTGTGGGATAGTCTGCCGAAGCTCAGAACCTCCACTCCGTTTATACCACTTGCTCCCAAGGCTCCTATGAGCCTTTTCTCCGCCTGGAAGGAGAACTGCTCGGGAACAATTATTATATGCCTCTTCGCTTGTCCCTGCCCCAGGCTTGACTTTATCTCATTAAGGCAGAAGGTGCTTTTGCCGCTTCCTGCCCGCCCGTATATGATTCTTAAGCTCATTAGTGATCCCCGCCTTCTATGCGATATATTAATATTATATCACACAAAACTGCTAATATTTGATATGTTTGGGTCATAAGGAAGCATTTACATTTTTATTTAGTGAGCTTTCAGAGAGGCAAAAAAGAAATATTTACCAGTTTATAGAAAGCTTTAAATGTAAAAACACCTTTGAAACCTATGAAGAAATGACCAAACTATATGCGGGAATTGTCTTTGATTACGGAAGCAGCCACTTTTCGCTGTGGAAAGAGAAATGGTAAAATCATTTTAACCTCAGAGCAATGTATTGTACTTTATTTAATAGTTTGAAATTTTTTACATTTTGTAGTAATATATCAATATTCACAGTGTCATAATTATAGGAGGAATCATGCATTATGAAGAGTAATATAACCGATAAAGAAAGATTCGTGCTTCTTGTATTATCTTCACTTTTAGTATTGCTGTATTTTTATTTTGGTATATTTCAATCTACCACTATCAATCCAATTATAAAAACTGGCCCCTTTTTGATTATGAGTTTTTATGTTTTTATAAGAACGTATTTTCATATTAAAAAAAAGAAAAGGGACTAACGTCCCTCTTCATTTTGTTTATCATCTTTGTCTTTCATATCCGATTATTGCAGCGCCTATTACCCCTTGCCTCTTATCCTTATCACACTCATCTGACTCCTGTTTAAAAACCTTATGGGCAGCTTGCTTGTACCCACTCCGCTGTCTATATATAGCAGGCTTTTTCCTTTCAGTTTGAACATTCCTTTATCAAAATAAGGAAAAAGGCCCTCCCCCGGCTCAATTACAGAACCGACCAAAGGAAATCTTACCTGGCCTCCATGGGTATGGCCGCAGAGTATCAGATCTGGCGAATAAAGTCCCAGCCGTTGTCGTATCTTTGGAGAGTGCGAAAGTAGTATTGTATACTTATTGCTATTTACGCTTTTCATTGCTTTTTCTATATTATCCTTGCACCTGTAGGCATCATCCACACCGCACATATTGATGTCCGCACTCCTTACAGCAAAGCTTGAGCCTTTATTATTCAGAATCACTGCTCCCATTTCCTTAAGCTTTTCAAGCAGTTCCTTCCTTCTGTCATTGCTCCATTCATGGTTGCCTGACACGAAAAAAATACTCGGACATAATGAGCGCAGCTCACTGATCAAAGCATACACATTGTCAAAATCCTCCGTGGATCTATCCACCAGGTCTCCCGTTATAACTACGGCATCAGGCCTAATATTACCCAATGCCTTAATGAGCCTTTGTACAATTTCTCCGGAAGCGCCCCCATGAAAATCGGTTATTTGAAGGAGCGTGACCTCCTCCCCCATTTTCAGCCTTTCCGTATCTATATTGATTTCCCGTACTACAGGAAAATTAACTTCAAAAGCCATATCAGCAGCTATTAAGAGAGCTGCTGCCGCAGCTATTTTAATTAAATAACCAAACAAATTATATCGCTCCTTTAAGTTCACTTGTAAGCAAAGCTCTGAAGTAAGGCAATAGGCCATGGGCAATGGGTAATAGGTTTGAGTATGCCTTCGAAACCCTGCCCTAATCCTCGCATCTCGTATCTATTCCCATTCCATTATACCACGCAACGCTTCCATATATTCCTACAACCTCCTGAAATCCTGGCAGTCTGAATTACTCCTGATTGTATTGGTTCAATACTTCTGATAGAATCTATTGTAGGGAATAAGAGAAGGGGTTGTCAGAAATGGGTTCAATGTTGGAAAAATTTAAAAATGACCGATTCAGGTCGATATTATATCTAATAATAGCCTCCTTGCTATGGAGTACGGGAGGCTTGCTTATCAAGTCCATCCAATGGAATGCAATGGCGATAGCAGGAATGCGAAGCCTTATAGCCGCAATTATCATGCTTGCAGTTATAAAAAAACCCAACCTTAAATTTAACAAATACAAGATTGGTGGTGCTTTCGCATATGTAGGAACTGTTGCGCTGTTTGTAATGGCAAACAAGCTTACTACTGCAGCCACAGCGATATTACTGCAATATACCGCTCCCATTTATGTGGCGCTGCTGGGTGCCTGGCTCCTTAAGGAACGCACTACTGCACTGGACTGGCTTACAATATTCCTGGTGTTTGGCGGCATGTTCCTCTTCTTTATAGATGAGATGTCCCCCGGAGGCATGCTCGGCAACATATATGCGGCATTGAGCGGCATCTGTTTTGCCAGTATGGTACTGATGCTTCGCAAGCAGAAGGACGAATCTCCTCTTGAATCAGTATTTTGGGGTAATGTGCTGACTGCTATAATAGGCCTTCCATTTATGTTCACCTCCATGCCTGACACCTCAAGCTGGATAGGACTGCTGCTGCTGGGTGTATTCCAGTTGGGCATATCGTACATATTATACGCTCTGGCAATAAAGCACGTTTCAGCCCTTGAGGCAATACTGATACCTGTTATCGAGCCATTACTGAATCCTGTATGGGTATTCCTGGTTATGGCCGAGCTTCCCGGCCCCTGGGCTTTTGTAGGAGGCTTCATAGTACTGACCTCAATAGTCGGCAGAAGTGTGATAACTGTAATGGGTGCCAGGCACGACGTTTAGACGGTTATTGTTTCAATAACCGTCTAA
>LOES01000185.1 GCA_001515955.1 Clostridia bacterium BRH_c25
GACCTGCTCTGTCCCTGCATCGGCGAAGCCTTTTATATCCCTGCGCAGTCTATCCATTGACAAGTACCTGACCCCGTGTATGGTGGAGGACAGGCAGTATTGACAATTGAAAGGACAACCTCTGCTGGTCTCATAGTAAACTATCTTGTTTTTAAATTCATCAAAGCCGTCATAGGGAAAAGGAAGCATATCCAGAGATGGAATAAGAGGTCTTGGCTGGGTGATGACTATTTCACCGCTTTCTCTGAATGCTATTCCTGGTATCCGGGAGGGGCTGTTTCCACTGCCTGTGATGCAGCCGAGCAAATCAAGCAGAGTTTCCTCACCTTCTCCAATAACTACATAGTCGACAGAGGGATTATCTGTAAGCATATCAGCCGGATCATAGGAAACCTCAGGTCCTCCCAATATTATTACAGCTTCCGGTCTGGCTTTTTTCAGACTGCTGCAGAGACTGCGAATCATGCTGATGTTCCAAATGTAGCAGGAAAACCCAAAAATGCAGGCACCTGAATTGTAGAGCTTCTTAAGGATGCTGTTTATATTGTCGTTTATGCTGAACTCAGCAATATCAATCCCATCTATTTGAGCTTCGCAGTATTTTTTCAAATATCTGATTGCAAGGTTGGAGTGTATATATTTGGCATTAACCGCACTTAATAAAATCTTATTTTGCATGGATAGCCTCCTTGATGTTATAAATCGCTTCTATTCTATGTAATCTTCTTTGTGCGATTTATATATTTGATTAAGTTTTGTCATTCTCTAGAATAATTATAACAATATTGATATACTTGTCCATGATATTTTGTTTTCTTGTCGATTTAGTATGGTATTAGTTGCAATATATTTGGTAGAATAAACTATATGCTGAAATTTGCAATAAAGCTTCTGCCGGAGGGAATATATGGATAAAAGAGATATAGTCCGGATACTGGAGGAAATAGCACTGCTCCTGGACATAAAAGGGGAAAATCCATTCAAGATTAAGGCATATGTCAATGCGGCCAGGTCAATCGAGCTTTTGGACGGAGACTTGAAGGATTATATAAATGAAGGAAAACTGAAGGGTGTAAAGGGCGTTGGCAAAGCCATAGCGGAAAAGCTTACCGAGCTTGTTGAAACAGGGCGGCTGGAGTATTACGGAGAGCTGAAGCAGTCTGTCCCTGAAGGACTATTGGAAATGCTTACAATACCAGGAGTCGGACCCAAAAAGGTGAAGGTGCTCTATGAGAAGCTGGGTGTAAAATCTATCGGAGAGCTGGAATATGCATGCCTGGAGAACCGCCTCCTGTCCCTTGAGGGCTTTGGTGAAAAGACCCAGGAAAACATATTGAAGGGCATTAATCATATTAAGATGTATAAAGGCCAGCACCTTTTCGGAGATGTGTATCAGGAAGCCATGACGGTAAGGGATAAGCTGATGGTTTTCCCTTATATACAGGAATGTGAAGTGGGCGGAAGCCTGCGAAGGCGGAAAGAGGCAGTAAAGGATATAGATCTGGTAGCGAGCACTGCCGAACCGGTGAAATTAATGGATTACTACACTTCTCTGCCGCAGGTTTCGGAAGTTGTATCACGGGGTGAAACCAAGTCGACAGTCAGGCTTGGAAGCGGTATAAATATGGATCTGAGGGTAGTGGATGTGAAGGAATTTCCCTATGCACTCAACCATTTCACAGGGAGCAAGGAGCACAATACCGCTATACGGCACAGGGCAAAGGCAATGGGAATAAAGGTGAATGAGTACGGGCTTTTCAGGGGTGAAGAGCTAATACCCTGCGGCAGTGAAGAGGAAATTTACAGGGTATTGGGGTTGAATTACATACCTCCCGAATTAAGAGAGAACACCGGAGAGATAGAAGCCGCAGAAAAAGGTGAATTGCCTGAGCTTATAACAATGGAGGATATCAAGGGCACTTTTCATATGCATACCCTTTACAGTGACGGAAGCAACAGCATTGAAGAAATGGCTGAAGCAGCTAAAAGCCTGGGGCTCCATTACATAGGAATATCCGATCACAGCAGGTCTGCCTACTATGCAAGGGGTTTGAGCATAGAAGAAATAAAAAGGCAGGTAGAGGAGATTGATGAAATAAACCGGAGAAATAATACCTTCAGAATATTTAAGGGAATTGAGTCGGATATACTGACGGATGGTTCTCTTGACTATGAGGATGAGGTGCTGGAGCTTTTCGACTTTGTCATAGCCGCGGTACATTCCGGCTTCAAGCTGGATAGGACGAAGATGACAGAACGCCTGATAAGCTCCCTGAAGAATAAATACACTACCATGCTGGCTCATCCTACAGGCAGACTGCTGCTTGCAAGAGATGAATATGAGCTGGATGTAAATGCCGTAATAGATGCTGCGGCGAAGTATGGCAAGGTGATAGAGATTAACGCGGATCCCCATAGACTTGACCTGGATTGGCGGCATTTGAAATATGCCAGGGAAAAAGGGGTAATGATATCTATAAATACTGATGCCCATAATATTTATGGTCTGAACAATATGCCCTGTGGAGTCGGTATAGCCAGAAAGGGCTGGCTGGAAAAGGGGAATGTTATCAATACCATGGATACAGCGGCTATGGATAGATTTTTGAAGGAGGTGCGATTATGAGGAACACTGAGGATTTGAAAAACAGGGCAAAGGATATAGCTGCAATACTATACAAGACCTATCCTGAAGCGACCTGTTCCCTGGACTATAAAGAACCACTTCATCTGCTGATTGCTACGATGCTTGCAGCTCAGTGCACCGATGAGAGAGTTAATATTGTGACCAAGGACCTGTTCAGGAAATATACCTCTGTGTATGATTATGCCAATGCAAATCCTGAGGAACTGGAGCAGGATATAAAATCCACGGGTTTTTACAGGAATAAGGCAAAGAATATAATAGGCTGCTGCAAGAAGCTCATTAAAGATTTCGGAGGAAAGGTGCCGGATAATATGGAGGATCTGCTAAGCCTGCCGGGGGTAGGAAGGAAGACTGCAAATGTAGTATTAGGCAATATTTATGGTATTCCCGGAGTAATAGTCGATACTCACTGCAAAAGATTATCCAACAGGATGGGCTTTACAGATAAGGAAGACCCGGAAAAAATTGAGTATGAGCTTATGGAAATACTGCCTGAAAAGGACTGGACGGCCTTTAGCAACTGCTTGGTATATCACGGCCGGGCCATATGTGATGCCAGAAAACCAAAGTGTGGACAGTGCCCGGTAGCTCAGGATTGTGACTTTTTTAACAATAATTAAAGGGAAAAGGCATAAGAGAGTGTTAATTTAAATATTTTATAATATTCGGCTCATTTTCAATTTTATAAATATTCTAATATGTATTAATATTTAATTGAAGGAATTTAGCGTTTTTTAACGAATATGATTCCAGAGAGTTTTTTTGCACTTATAGTTGGTAATTTCTATGCAGAGAACAGTATTAATATACTGTGATTAAGTAGAAGGAAACAGAAATGGAAAAGGGAATTATAAGTATTAATGCAAGTATTGAAAGAGGTGGTGAGGCATTTGACAACGGAAATTATTAAAGAGATCAAAGAGACAGAGCGTGCTGCAGAAGAAAAGATTAAAGCGGCGCACCAGGAAGCCAAAGAGCTTTTACTGCGCGCTGATGAGGAGGCTGCAGGAGTCATCAAGGCAGCTGAGGATCAGGAGCTTCTCAAGAGCAGGCAAAAGCTTGAGGAAGCAGAAAAGGAGGCTTATCAGGAAGCGGATAGTAAGAGAAAGCAAAACAACGAAAAATGTCAGGAATTAAAGCTCAAAGCTGCTGAGAAAATGGAAGAAGCAGTGAATCTGGTGATGGAGAGGATTGTGAGAATAAATGGCAATAGTTAAGATGAAAAAAGTCACCATGATAGCTCTCCAGTCTGAAAAGAATATCATAATCAAGAATCTGCAGAAATTCGGCAATCTGCAGATAGTGAACCTTGAGGAACAAATTGCCGGACAAGACTTTGAAGAGCTGCAGCCCGACAGTGACAATGAAGCAGTGGGCAGGCTGGAGGCAAAGCTTTCACAGGTAAAGTATTCTCTGGATTTCTTGGGCAAATTTAATAAGGTTAAAAAGCCTATGTTTGCACCCAGGGTTCAAGTGAGTGAATCCCAGCATAAGGAGTATCTCGACAATGAAGAAAAACTGCGTGAAACTTATGAAAATTGCAGGGATATAGACAGCAAATTCACAGAGCTTAAGAGTGCGGAGACAAAACTCCTAAATACAATTTCCCAGCTTAATCCTTGGGCACCTCTGGAAATGAACCTGGAGGACATTGGCAGCACGCAGAATACAAGCACAAGCATCGGCTTCATACCTACAAAGTATGCGGAGGAGTTCAGGGGGACAATAAAAAACGAGAATCTTGAAGCTTATCTTGAAATAGTAAGTGAAGAGAAGGAAAACACATATATGATGGTTGTTTATCATCACATATGCGAGGAGAGGATACTTCAGCTGCTAAAACAGTCAGGCTGGACCAAGGTCGCTTTCAGTGAGTTTTCCGGAACCGCCAAGGAGAATATTAAAAGGTTGACGGGTGAGAGAGAAGGGCTTGAGAGCAAGAAGGCCGGGCTGACCGGGCAAGCTGAAGCAATGATAGCAGAGATAGGCTTCCTTGAGATATTGTTTGATCTGCTTTCAATAGAAAAGGATAAGAGCAGTGTGGTAAATGATTTGGGGAAAACAGAAAAAACCTTCATGCTTAAAGGCTGGATACCGGAAAAGTATTCCGGTGATATGGTCAAAACCATTGAGGGTATAACAGACAAATACACACTGGAGTTTGAAGATCCAAAGGATGAGGATGACATTCCGGTACTTTTGGATAATCCGGCTGTGGTACAGCCTCTTGAAATGATAACAGAGCAGTACAGCTTGCCGAATCCCAGAAGCATAGACCCAAATCCTATCATGACCCCATTCTTTATTGTGTTTTTTGGGATGATGATTACCGATGCGGCATATGGGATTTTAATGGCAGTCGTTACTGCTGTTATCCTGAAGAAATACAAGCTTGGCGGTGGTCTGAAAAAGATGATGGGCTTGATGTTTCTTGGAGGTGTGTCGGCATTTATTTGGGGAGGAGTCTTCGGCGGCTGGTTCGGTGACCTGATAAGGCTTAGGGCTTGGTGGTTCAATCCTTTGGAAGAACCGCTCAAGATGCTTATATTCTGTTTGATCCTAGGGATAATACAACTGTACACCGGCTTTATGCTTCAGGCATATAAGAGCATCAGGACAGGCAACTATCTCGACGCATTCTATGATCAGGGTCTCTGGCTCATGCTTTTGACGGGACTGATGTTCCTGGCGTTACCGCCTCTTGCTGTGGCAGGAAAATATATGGCTATTGTAGGAGCAGCGGGAACCGTGCTTATGAGCGCCAGAACCGAGAAGAATATAATTAAAAGGTTGGTATCCGGTGTATTAAGCTTATATAACGTTACAGGGTTTTTAGGCGACGTGCTTTCATATTCGAGATTGTTTGCATTAGGGTTGGCAACCGGTGTTATAGCGCAGGTTTTCAATTCCATGGGTATGATGATGGCCGGAAGTCTTATAGGCAAACTATTCATGGTTATATTCCTGATAGTAGGTCATACCTTCAACCTGGCACTGGCTGTTCTGGGAGCATACGTACACTCAAGCCGGCTTCAGTATGTTGAATTCTTCGGAAAATTCTTTGAAGGCGAAGGAAAGCCCTTTGACCCGCTGAGAATAAAGACGAAATATATTCAGAATGAGTAAATTTTAATTAAAATATTATTTTATTACAAAAGGGAGGCAACAAAAAATGAATAATTTGGTGGAATTAATGGGTAACTCAGGTTTATATCTTGCATTTTTAGGTTCAGCAATAGCAGTAGGTCTTGCAGGCTGCGGATCTGCAATAGGAGTAGGTATCGTTGGTCAGGCGGCATCCGGTGTAGTTACTGAGGACCCGGGCAAATTCGGTAGAACGCTTCTTTTGCAGGCACTTCCAGGAACACAGGGTATATATGGTCTTCTGATAGGCTTCCTTATATGGTCCAAGATAGGGGTGTTCGGAACAGTATTGCCAGTGACAATAGAACAGGGGCTCATGCTTTTGCTTGCAGGAGTACCAATTGGATTGGTCGGACTTGTTTCGGGAATATATCAAGGTAAAGCTGCAGCAGCCGGTTGCGGAATAATTGCCAAGAGACCTGAAGAACTTGCCAAAGGTATGGTTTATGCTGCAATGGTTGAGACTTATGCTGTTCTTGCATTGCTTGCATCATTCCTTATGCTTAACGGCATAGTACTATAAGGGAGTGGCTTAGATGGCAGGAGTAGAGAAGATAAAGGAAAAAATCCTACAGGATTCGGAAGTAAAGGTTAGTGAGATATTGGAAAAAGCGAGACTCCAAGCCAAAGAAGTATTAGAAAAGGCAAATAGGAAAGCAGCAGCAAGAGTAAAGGAGATTTCGCAGAAGTCCGCTCATGATATCAGTGAAAAGAAAAGAATAATCAATTCAATCGCCGAGCTTGAGATGCGCAAGGATATCTTGTCCGCAAAGCAGCAGTCGATTGATGAGGTGTTTGATAAAGCTCTTGAAAGAATGAACAATCTTGATGACAGTAAATATGAGCAGGTGATTTTTGATATGCTCGTTGCTACAGCGGAAAGCGGGGAAGAAGAGATTGTAATGTCCGAAAGCAGAAGGAGCAAGCTTTCTGCCGACTTTATCAGTAAAGCAAACAAAGCCCTTGAAGCAGCCGGAAAAATGGGCCGGGTCAAGGTATCGGATGAAACCAGGAATATTTCCGGAGGCTTCATTTTAAAGAGCCAGGGAGTCGAAATAAATAACTCCTTTGAGGCAGTAATAAGGCTCTACAGAGATGAAATTGAACCGAAGGCAGCTGAGATTTTCTTCCGTGTGTAATGCACAATCCGGAAGCACCGTTATTGGAAGAAAGGAGGATAAGCTCAATGAGTGAAAATAAATACCTATATTCTGTTGCCAGAATACGAGCATTGGAAACAAAGCTTTTGGATAAGGCAAAAATTGAAAGAATGATTGAAGCCAGGAGTGCAGACGAAATTATAAAAATTCTCTATGAAACAGAATATGGGATTTCAATTTCCGAAATGAAGGGCATAGAAGACTATGAAACAGTACTTTCCAAGGAGCTTTCAAATACTTATGAGCTGCTGAGGGAAATATCTCCGGTTCCTGAACTTACCAACTTGTTTCTGTTGAAATATGACATACACAATTTAAAAACCCTGTTAAAGAGCAGCTATTTGGGTGAAGAGAATGACGGATTGTTAAGTGATATAGGCACCATACCCCTGCGGCGTCTTAAGGATATGGTAAAGGAGAAGGATTTCAGCGACCTGAATCCTATGCTTAAAGAATGCGCAGAGGAAGTAGTTGGAGAATTCACAGTGAATCCGGATCCACAGCTTATTGATGTGACAATGGACAAGTGCCTGTACAATCTCATGTACAAGACAGCTTCCGATAATAAAAGCAGCTTCTTGAAGGATTATATCTCAACCCAGATAGACTTGATAAATATTAAATCCCTTGTCAGGGTAAAATCAATGGGTTACGGTAGGGACTTCCTTAAGAAGGTCATACTTTCAAACGGCAAGCTTGACTATGCATTTTTTAATGATATTTTTGACGAATCCATTGAAGCACTGATTGATAGGTTGGCCTTCAAGGATTACAACAAGGTCATTGAAGAAGGTATATCCAGTTATATGAAGACAAAATCCCTGACGAAATATGAGAAGCTTTCTGACGATTTTATATTTGAACTTGCCAAGAAGGGTAAATATGTTGCATTTGGAATCGAACCTCTGGTTGGCTATCTGATGGCCAAGGAGAATGAGGTTAAAATAATCAGGATGATAATGGTCGGGAAAATCAATGAGATTCCGAATGAATTGATTAGAGAAAGGCTACGTGATGTATATGTATAAGATTGGAGTTATTGGAGATAAGGACTCCATACTTGGATTCAAGGCTCTGGGGATATCAGTATTTCCGACCACCGATATCAGGGAAGCCAACAGATTGATTCACAAGCTGGCAAAGGAGAATTATGCAGTACTTTTTGTGACTGAGCAGCTTGCCAAGGACTTGGATGAAGCAAT
>LOES01000186.1 GCA_001515955.1 Clostridia bacterium BRH_c25
ATAAAGCTTATAACAAAGAGTGGAGATACTGTGAGGGTTCATACCATAGGTGAGTTATTGCCCGAGGCTTTTGTGGAATTCGAATCGGATAAATAATATATAATGCGGCAATAGGAGAGCAATTATGGATAAAAAATTTAAATCAGGATTTGTAACAATCATAGGGAGACCTAATGTAGGCAAGTCAACACTGATAAACAGACTTCTGGGTGAGAGGGTATCAATAATATCCAGTAAGCCCCAGACAACGAGAAATTCGATTCGTTGCATCTATTCAACCGACGAGTACCAGATAGTCTTTATTGATACGCCGGGGATACATAAACCAAAGCATATGCTGGGAGAATATATGGTAAAATCGGCAACAGAGTCTTTGAAAGGCGTGGATGTTGTTGTAGTGATATTTGACTGCTCTACTGAGATTGGCCCGGGAGACATGCATATTGCCGAGGTGGCGCGAAAGGTCAATTCCCCGGTCATACTTGTGCTGAACAAAATTGACAAGATACCAAAATCCAGGCTGGAGCAGGTTGCAGCTTCATTGATAATGCATGAGGATTATTTCAATTGCATAATACCTATTTCAGCAGGTACCGGGGAGAACCTGGAGGAGCTTTTAAAGGAGATAGTAAAGTATATGCCTGAGGGGCCCAAGTATTTTCCTGAAGATATATATACAGATATGCCGGAAAAATTCATTGTATCTGAGATCATCAGGGAAAAGATATTGGAGCTTACATCAGAGGAAGTACCTCATGGCACCGCTGTTGAGATTACATCCATGAAGGAAAGGGATAATAAGGATCTTATAGATATAGAAGCTACAATATTCTGTGAAAAGGATTCACACAAGGGAATGATAATAGGCAAGCAAGGCAGGATGCTTAAGGAGATAGGTACCAGGGCAAGAGTGGACATAGAAAACCTGCTGCATTGCAAAATAAACCTGCAGCTTTGGGTCAAGGTAAGGAATGATTGGCGTGACAGTAGAAGCGCACTTAAGAACTTAGGGTATAAGTGGGAGTAAAAAAATGTCAATATCAAAGACTGAGGGAATAGTTCTGAAGCATACAAACCTGGGCGAAGCAGACAGAATACTTACAATACTTACAAGATACAACGGAAAAATCAAAGCAATTGCCAAAGGCTGCCGGAAACCCAAAAGCAGCCTTCTTTCATCTTCTGAAGTTTTTGTTTTCAGTGAATTTGTGCTTTATAAGGGTACTAACTTCCATCATATTTCCCAAGCTACGACAAGAGAAACCTTCTATAACATAAGGAAGGATTTGTTGAGACTTTCTTATGCCACTTACTTTGCGGAGCTTGCAGAGGCTGTCTCCGATGAGGATATTCCAAGCGAAAGGTTGTTTCTGCTGCTTGCAAAGGCGCTTTATTATCTTTCAACAGGAGAAGTTCCAATGGGACTGATTCACTTGGGCTATCAGCTTAAGCTTATGGATATCAGCGGATACAGGCCTAGTTTGGACAAGTGTGCGGCCTGCAGGGACGTAAAGGAAGATTATACAAGGTTCAACGTAGAGCTGGGCGGGGTAATTTGCAGAGAGTGCAGTTCTGATGAGAACTTGAAAAAGAATGGAGATATTTTCAAGATCAGCCATGGTACAACAGATATTTTTAAATTTTTATTAAACACTGAAATTTCTAGATTAAATACTAGGAAAATTGATAATACTATTTTTAATGAAATAGACAAAATAACTAGAGCCTTCATCCTGAGGCATCTGGATAAAAGGTTCAGGTCCCTTGATTTTTTGGATGATATAAAGGACTCTGAAGTTTAGAAAGCTGTTTAATAAGATTTGAAAGGAGTAGAACCCATGGATATAAGCCTTGAGAAGATTGACATTATCAGGGATAGGACAGGTGTTTCCTATAAGGAGGCCAAGAACGCCCTTGAAGCAGCAAACGGTAATGTAGTGGATGCCTTGATAAATATTGAGGAGGCAGGGGATAAGAGATGGACAGAGACAATCTCTGTCAAAGGTAATGAAGCTGTTGACAAGCTGAAGGGTATAGTTAAATCCGGCAATGTGAACAGGATAAGGGTAAAGAAGGATGACTATGTGATACTTGACATACCTGTGACGGCAGGAGCAATAAGTGCGGTAGCAATTCCGCAGCTTACAGCAATAGGAACGGCAGTTGCACTGCTGTCAAAGTGCACAATAGAGGTGGAAAGACCCAATAAACAGACTATCAATGTGACAGAAGCGATTACAAATACCGCAGATGATATAGCAAATAAAATAAAAAATGTGACTGGTGATATGAAGAACGCCAAAGCCGGTGTAACCGGACAAAGTACCACCTTGGCGGATACAGTAGATACCTTCGGAGCTGAGAATATGGATGAATACACTTATAAGACAGATGATTATACAGACGCTACAAATGTAAATATAGACGATACATTTAAGCAATAGGCAATATAGATGCGAGACTCGAGATTCGAGATTCGAGGGTTTAAAGAGAAGTCTTCGAAGCCCCGCTTTAGCTCTCGTATCTCGTAACTCGCATCTCGCATCTAGTTTTCTCTTGACAAAGCATATATGATTTGCTAAATTAATGATAATGTACCATAATTAAACGGTACCGATGCGTTGAAGAAGAGGAGTAGTTAGAGCAAT
Source organism: Clostridia bacterium BRH_c25 (assembly GCA_001515955.1). The sequence goes on from LOES01000186.1 coordinate 2,649, forward strand.
TGCACTTCCAGAGAGCCGGGGAAGGATGGAAGCCCGGCAGTGCGGCTTGATGAAGGGCACTTTGGAGCAGAAGCTTAAAAGAGGGCTTGGATAGTATGTTTTCAGGCCAAAAAGGGTGGAACCGCGGAAGTAAACCTTTCGTCCCTTATTGCAAGGGATGAGGGTTTTTTATTTTTTCATTAAATAGTTTTGGAGGGATATGAAATGACATTTCAAGAGATCATTCTGACGCTTCAGAAATATTGGGCTGAACAGCATTGTATTATAGCACAGCCTTATGATGTGGAGAAGGGTGCAGGTACGATGAGTCCTTACACATTTCTGAAGGCGTTGGGTCCGGAGCCTTGGAGAGTGGCTTATGTAGAGCCTTCAAGGAGACCTGCGGACGCAAGGTATGGGGAGAACCCCAACAGATTGTATCAGCATCATCAATTCCAGGTAATCTTGAAGCCTTCTCCGGATAATGTGCAGGATCTATATCTGGGAAGCCTTAAAGCATTGGGCATTGATCCTGAGAAGCATGATATAAGATTTGTTGAGGATAATTGGGAAGCACCGACTCTTGGAGCCTGGGGACTAGGTTGGGAGGTTTGGCTGGATGGTATGGAAATAACCCAGTACACATATTTCCAGCAGGTAGGAGGCATAGACTGCCAGCTGGAATCCGCTGAGCTAACCTACGGTTTGGAGAGGATAGCGATGTATATCCAGAATATAAACAATGTATTTGACATTGAATGGGTTTCAGGCATTAACTACGGAGACGTGTTCAAGATGGCGGAATTCGAGCACTCAAAGTACAGCTTTGAGGAAGCGGATACCAAGCTGCTTTTCAGGTTGTTTGATGAATATGAGGGAGAGGCTAAGAGACTGCTGGATAAGAATATTGTACTGCCCGCTTATGATTACGTTCTCAAATGCTCACATGCTTTCAATATCCTTGATGCAAGAAAAGCCATAAGTGTTACTGAAAGAACCAGCTTTATAGGAAGGGTAAGGAACCTTGCAAGACTTGTAGCTCAGGGTTATTTGAAGCAGAGAGAGTCCATGGGATATCCCCTTCTTAAGAAGGCTGCATTCGGAGGTGAAAATAATGAGTAAGGATTTGTTATATGAGATAGGCACGGAGGAAATACCCGCCAAATATATGCCGGCTACCTTGTGGCAGGTTAAAGGCATTGCAGAATCAATGCTGAAGGATAACAGGATAGCCTTTGAGGAGATAAGGACATACGGTACTCCAAGAAGAATAGTGCTCTTTGTGAAGAATATTGCAGAGCAGCAGGAAGACCTGGAGGAATTGGTTAAAGGCCCGTCCAGGAAGGCTGCTTATGATGAAAGCGGCAGTCCGAGTAAGGCTTTGCTGGGATTTCTGAGGGGTCAGAAAGCAGAGCTTGATGAGGTATTTTTTCAAGAGCTTTCCGGAGTGGAGTATATATACTATAAGAAGAAGGAAAAGGGTCAGCCTGCCAAAGAAGTACTAAAAGCCATACTACCCAATATACTGACTTCAATTACCTTCCCAAAATCAATGAAATGGGGCAATAAATCCTTCAGGTTTGCAAGACCCGTCAGATGGCTGGTGCCGATCCTGGGAGATGAGCTTATAGAGTTTGACAAGGACGGAATACAGTGCAGCAGGTATACAAAGGGACATAGGGTATTATCCAAGGGCAGCATAGAGATAAAGAACACTGCAGAGTATTTTGACAAGCTAAGGGCGGGCTTTGTAGTGGCAGATCAGGAGGAAAGGCGCTCGCTGATACGGAGACAGTGTGAAGAGCTGGCAAAGGCCAAGGGCGGAGAAGTGATGATGGATGAAGCTTTGCTGGAGGAGGTTGTCTATCTGGTTGAGTATCCTACAGCTCTCGTGGGAGGCTTTGAAATTGAATATCTAAAGCTCCCGAAGGAAGTTGTAATTACTCCTATGAAGGAGCATCAGAGGTATTTTCCTGTTGTAGATAAGAATAGAGAGCTCATGAACTGCTTCATTACTGTAAGAAATGGCGATAATCGCTATTTGGAAATAGTGCAGGAAGGAAATGAGAAGGTTCTTAGAGCCCGGCTGGCAGATGCAGATTTCTTTTATAGTGAGGATAGGAAGACCTCATTGGAAGGTTGTGTGGAGAAGCTAAAGAATGTAGTATTCCAAGAGACTCTCGGCACTATTTATGACAAGACCCAAAGAATAACAACAATAGGCAAATACCTTGCAGAAGTGGTCGGACTAAGCAGTGATGAAAGATTGCACCTGCAGAGAGCGGCGTATTTATGCAAAGCGGATCTGGTTACAGGTATGGTTAAGGAATTTGATGAGCTTCAGGGAATAATGGGAAGGGAGTATGCACTGCTGCAGGGTGAGAAGGAAGTAGTGGCAGATGCCATATTGGAGCATTACCTACCGAGATTTGCAGGGGATTATACCCCTGAGACAGTAAATGGTTCAATTCTTAGTATTTCTGACAAGATGGACACTATATGCGGCTGCTATGCAATAGGCATACAACCGACGGGCTCGCAGGATCCATACGCTTTAAGGCGGCAGGCTATAGGAATTACCTCAATAATACTTGACAGCAAAATTCATTTGGGATTGGCACATCTTGCAGATACCGCCCTTAAGATCTTTTCGGAAAAGGGAATACTAAAGGGCGACATAAAGAAAATAAAAAAGGATGTAATCGAATTTTTCAAGCAGAGATTCAGGAACGTCATGATAGATAAGGATTTCGAATACGATGTCATTGATGCGGTGATAAATGCGGAGTTTGATGATATATATGATGCATACTTGAAAATCGAGGAGCTTTCAATATGGAAACACAGAGATGAATTCCTTAGTATACTGGGTTCCTTCAACAGAGTATCCAATCTGGCATCCAAGGCTGATAGTCCTGAAATAAATTCAGAGCTTTTCAAAGAGAAAGCTGAACTGGAGCTTCTCAAGGCCTTTAACAGGATCAACACTGAATACGAAGGTTATGTGGACAACAGGGAGTATGGAAAGGCTCTGAAGCTTATGATAACACTTAAGAAGCCAATAGATGATTTCTTTGACAATATTATGGTCATGGTAGAGGATGAGAGCATTAAGAATAACCGTCTGGGGCTTTTAAAGAGCATAGTGGACATGATGAACAGAATGGCAGACTTGGGTGCTATCGTTGTCAACAAAATTTAATTTTTTATTGTTATGGTAAATTCTTTATGATAGTATTTATAGAGAATGTAGTATATATTAGGTTAATTTCATAAAATTCCTGTATATTACACATATTATACATTAAATGTAAAATGTGCAATGACTTCCAAAATTGCTTTGAGGCAGGTGATAGTCATAGAATTTACAAGTCGTCAGAAACAAATTGTAGAGCTGGTAAAGAACAATCAACCGATCACAAGCGAACAACTGGCAGCTAAACTGAATATGACAAGGGCAGCGCTCAGGCCAGACCTTACAATACTTACAATGTCAGACATGCTTGAGGCAAGACCGAAGGTTGGATATTTTTACTCAGGAAAGAGTATAAACAACATAGGCAGTGATTTCATAAAGAGCATAAAGGTTGCAGAAATCAAGTCCCGGCCTGTGGTAGTAGATGAGTCGGCAACTGTATATGACGCAATCGTGACGCTTTTTTTGATGAATGTTGGTACTATCTATGTCCAAAGTAAAGGTGCCCTTATGGGGGTAGTATCCAGAAAGGATTTCATCAAAAATGTAATTGGCAACAATGATATACATAATATGCCTGTCGGTATGATTATGACGAGGATGCCCAATATAATTTATGCATTGGATACTGAAAGTGCATATGACGCAGTGGTCAAGCTTATTAATCATGAAATTGACAGCATGCCGGTAGTGGAGCCTTTTAAGGATGATGAAGGCAAAGAGTTATTCAAAATAATAGGCAAGGTGTCCAAAACCAGTATGACTAAACTGCTTTATGACTTGTGCAAGCAATAAGTTAGGGGGATAGTATGGATAAGAACAGGGCAGTAATATTTGTGGTATCTGATTCAATAGGGGAAACTGCAGAGCAGGTGGCCAAGGCTGCAACAGCACAATATCCCGAATGTGAGTTAAGGATAAGATGGATACCCTATGTTACCGAGATAGAGAGCATACAGGAAGTAATAAGCGAAGCCAAGGATCTGGACAGCATAATAATGTTTACTCTTGTTGTGCCTGAGCTTAGGGAATATCTGAAAAGACAGGCTGAAGAGCATAATATTACATATGTAGATATAATGGGTCCGGCGGTAGATGCAATAGCTAAGGTCACCAAGCGGCATCCGACAGATATACCGGGGGCAGTAAGAAAGCTTGATGATGAATACTTTAGAAAGATAGAAGCGGTGGAATTTGCAGTAAAGTATGACGACTGCAAGGATACAAGGGGTATAAAGAAGGCTGATCTGGTACTGCTTGGTATATCAAGGACCTCCAAAACTCCTCTCAGTATGTTCCTGGCAACCAAAAACATCAAGGTTGCAAATATACCGCTGATGCCGGAAGTGAAGCCCCCGAAGGAGCTTTTTGAAATATCTCCGAAGAAGATAATTGGTTTGGTGATCAGTTCAGAGCATCTGAACCCGATAAGGCAGGAAAGGTTAAAATCTCATGGGCTTAGCAGTGAAGCAAATTATGCAAGCAAGGACAGAATAGCCTATGAGCTTAAATATGCTGAAGAAATCATGAACAAAATCGGTTGCAGCGTAATTGACGTAACCGATAAAGCCATTGAAGAAACAGCAAATACAGTACTTCAAATATTAAAGGAGGCTAATGAAGAATGAAGAAGTATGTTTACAATTTTAAAGAAGGAAAGGCTTCGATGAAGGACCTCTTGGGAGGAAAGGGTGCCAATTTGGCTGAAATGAGCAACATAGGGCTGCCGGTACCTCCAGGATTTACTATAACAACTGAGGCCTGCAACGAATACTACAACCAAGGTGAAAAGATATGGAGCGAGCTTAACGATGAGATATTCTCAAAGCTCAAGGAACTGGAAGCTGCAACAGGCAAGTCCTTTGGCGGCGGAAGCAATCCTCTGCTTGTATCAGTAAGGTCCGGTGCCAAGTTCTCAATGCCCGGAATGATGGATACAATACTCAATCTCGGTTTGAATGACGAAGTTGTTCAAACTGTAAAGAACAATACCGGCAATGAAAGATTCGCAATGGACAGCTACAGAAGGTTCATCCAGATGTTCAGCGATGTTGTTATGGAGATTCCAAAATCAAAATTTGAAAGAATACTTGATGAAATAAAAGAGTCAAAGAATGCAAAATATGATACGGATCTCACAGCTTCCGACCTGAAGGAAGTAGTAGAGAAGTTCAAGGCTGTATACAAGAAGGAAAAGGGTGAGGATTTCCCTCAGAATCCCAAGGATCAGTTGCTTCTTGCAGTAACGGCAGTATTTAGATCATGGAACAATGAAAGAGCCATAATATACAGGGCAATGAACAATATACCCGGAAACCTTGGTACGGCTGTTAACGTGCAGTCAATGGTATTTGGAAATATGGGAGATGATTGTGGAACAGGTGTTGCTTTCACAAGAAACCCTGCAACCGGAGAAAGAAAAATATACGGGGAGTTCCTCATGAATGCACAAGGCGAAGACGTTGTTGCAGGTATAAGAACACCTCAGACAATAGAGAAGCTAGGTGAAATCAACAAAGAAGTCTATGACCAGTTCATAAATGTAGCGAATCTTTTGGAAGATCATTACAGAGATATGCAGGACATAGAGTTTACTATAGAAAAAGGCAAGCTTTTCATGCTTCAGACAAGAAACGGTAAAAGAACTGCCGCAGCAGCTCTTAGGGTTGCTGTTGAGCTTGTTGAGGAAGGTAAGTTAAGCAAGGATGAAGCCATAATGAGAGTTGAGCCGGCACAGCTTGACCAGCTGCTGCATCCGAACTTTGATACAGATGCACTTAAAAAGGCTGCGCCAATAGCAAAAGGACTTCCGGCTTCACCAGGTGCCGCTTCCGGTAAGGTTTACTTTACAGCAGCAGCTGCAGTAAATGCCGCAAAAAATGGTGAGAAGGTAGTACTTGTAAGACTTGAAACTTCACCGGAAGATATTGAAGGTATGGCAGAGTCACAGGGGATTTTGACAGCAAGGGGTGGAATGACTTCCCATGCTGCAGTTGTTGCAAGAGGAATGGGCAAATGCTGTGTTGCAGGCTGCGAAGAATTAAAAGTCAACGAAGAAGCAAAACAGTTTGCAGTTGGCGGAAAGACATACAAGGAAGGCGACTTCATATCTATAAACGGAAGCACAGGTTTGGTTTATGAGGGAGTAATAGCTACAAAAGAGCCGGAAATGTCAGGATACTTCGGCACATTGATGACTT
>LOES01000187.1 GCA_001515955.1 Clostridia bacterium BRH_c25
TAGCTTCTGGTGTAAGGTCTTCTCTTCCCCATGGAGTGGCATCGGAAAAAATAATCAAAACAGGAGAATTCTTGACACTTGATTTCGGTTGTGTTTATAATGGATATTGTTCAGATATGACAAGAACAGTATTTATTGGCAAAGCAGCGGAAAAGCACAGAAGGATATATGACATAGTACTTAAAGCGCAGGTAGCGGCATTAGAAGGTATAAAGCCGGGAGTGACCGGCAAGTCGGTAGACAGGATTGCAAGAGATATAATTTCTGCCGAAGGCTTTGGAGAGTATTTTGGACATGGCCTGGGCCATGGAGTCGGACTTGCCGTCCATGAGGATCCAAGACTCAGCGTGCTGGGAGAAAACATACTTGAAGCAGGTATGATAGTAACCGATGAGCCGGGTATATACATCCCCGACTTTGGCGGTGTGAGGATTGAGGATCTGGTGCTGGTAACAGAAAAAGGAGCAGAAACCCTCAGCAAATCACCAAAGGAATTGATAGAACTATAAGCGCTAGTCGCTAGTCATTAGTCGCTAGTCGCCAGACTTAAGCAAATACTTCGAAGCCGGACTTGAATCTCGAGACTAGGGACTAGCGACTCGGGACTGCGAATTTTTCGCGTATATCATTTCGCAAAATATATAACAATTACTATAGAAGGATTTTTGCGATTAATATTAATAAATAAGCACATGGAGGGATATGATTAATGTTATCAGCTGGTGAATTTAGAAAAGGTTTGACATTTGAAATGGATGGAAATATTTATACAATTGTAGACTTTCAGCATGTTAAGCCAGGTAAAGGTGCTGCTTTTGTGAGAACAAAATTAAAGAACATTATAACTGGTGCAGTAACTGAAAGAACTTTTAATCCGTCGGATAAGTATCCAAAAGCTCACATTGAGAGGAAAGCCATGCAGTTTTTATATGAAGACGGCGGTTTGTACTACTTTATGGACAATGAAAGCTATGAGCAGATACCTCTCAATCACGAGCAGGTCGAGGATGCTATTATATATCTGAAGCCAAATGATACAGCTAATATAAAATTCTATAAAGGTGAAGCTTTTTCAGTAGAGCCTGAAAACTTTGTGGAAATGGAAGTAACAGAAACAGAGCCTGGGTTCAAGGGCGATACTGCAACAGGAGCTACCAAATCCGCTACCGTTGAAACAGGTGCAACTGTCAATGTTCCTTTGTTTATCAACATAGGTGATAAAATTAGGATAGATACAAGAACAGGGGAATACATGGAAAGAGTATGACACCCTCAGGCAATTTCTGGATAATATGCAGTCCATGTAATGCATATAGTAGTCAATACTGGAGAGAATACTGAGAGTAGTAAAAATAAAGGAGGAGTACATATGGAATACTTGTACGAAAGAGTAGCCTACCTGAAGGGACTGGCAGAAGGGATGAAGGTGGATGAGTCAACAGATCAGGGCAAGTTAATCTCTAAAATTATAGATGTATTAAGTGATTTTGCCGATGCCGTCAATGAGTTGAATGAATCACAGAACGAGCTTGATGAGTATGTAGAAGCAATAGATGAGGATCTTTCCACTCTGGAAGATGACTTGTGCTTTGATGAAGATGACGAAGATGATGAGTTTGACGATGATGAGGATTATGACTATATTGAAGTTGAATGTCCACACTGCAAGGAATTCGTTTATCTTGACGAAGACCTGGTAGAAAGCGGCGAGAAGGTTGTATGCCCAAACTGTCATGAAGCCATCGAATTTGAGATCGAATGCGGCTGCGGCTGCGGTCATGACCACGAATAGTAAATAGCAGAGCATAAAAAAAGACCCAATTGAATCCTATGATTCAGTTGGGTCTTTTTTTTATGTGCAGTAATTATTTCGGATAAGTTGTCATATCTATAAAACAAATTGAAAAGATTGAACGCACAGAAGTATTCCTCATGGGTATGGTGCGAATTCAATAACAGTCAAGGAAAATATTTACGCTCATTTGAATGGGAACGTAAAATGTTTTCGCGAAATATTTAGTACAAAGGATAGGATGTGACTATGAACAATGAGATTAAAATACTGGAGGTTCTGGATTATTTGCCAAGGCACATAAGGCAGATGGTAAGAAAGCTTCCCGATGCAACCCTGGCAAGTATCGAGGAAATACGGTTGAGGTTGGGAAAGCCTCTCTGTGTTTCAGGCTGCCAATTGGAAATATTTATTGATGCTGAAGGGAAAGAATCAGCATCAGCGGAAAAAGCTTATTTGGTATGTGAGGATGATTTGAAGTGCTCCCTTCAGCTTGTCTGCAATTTTTCCATGTATTCTGTGGAGGAGGAGCTGAGGAATGGGTTTGTCACTGTAAGCGGCGGTCACAGGGTAGGCGTATGCGGACGGACAGTGACGGAAAACGGCAAGGTCAAGGTTTTGAAGGATATAAGCTATATGAACTTCAGGGTTGCAAAACAGATAATAGGTGCTTCGGATAAGGTAATAGGTTATTTGATACGTTCACCGGATTGCATATATAACACACTGATAATATCACCTCCCCAATGTGGCAAAACCACATTGCTAAGGGACATTATAAGAAGACTCAGCAGCGGAGAAGGAGAACACCTGTTCAAAGGAATGAAAATTTCTTTAATAGATGAACGTTCGGAAATAGCTGCCTGCAGCCTGGGAATACCGAGAAACGATGTGGGAATAAGGACGGACGTTCTTGACGGCTGCCCAAAGGCTGAGGGGATCATAATGATGATAAGGTCAATGTCTCCGGAGATAATAGCAACCGACGAAATCGGAAGAAGAGAAGATGCCGATGCAATTATAGATGCTGTCAATGCAGGGGTAAAGGTTGTAACCACAATACATGGCAGCAATATAGGCGACTTCCTTAAAAAGCAGGATCTTAGCCGGATACAAAAAGGAGTTTTTGAAAGATATATAGTCCTCAGCCGAAGGGACGGTGTCGGAACAATGGAAGCTATACTGGACGGAAGCTTAAATACATTGTATGAGAGAAATCGTAAATGAGGGGATTGAATTGCTGTTAAAGATTATCGGAGGCCTGCTGGTCATTTCAGCAAGTGGTTTATTGGGAATACTTTTTTCCAATAGATTGTCGTTAAGATACAAGGAATTGAATAATTTAAGAAGGTTTATGCAAATGCTTGAGACTGAAGTCACTTATGGTGCCACACCCCTGCCGGTCGCTTTGAAGAATACTTCAAACAAGGCAGAAGGTCTTATCAGCAGCTTTTTCATTTGCATTTCCAACAGCCTCACAGACAGAAGCTTTTATACAGTTTGGGATGCATGGACATATGCAGCAGAAGCTGTGCTTGTTGGATCTTCACTGCAAAGGGCTGATATTGAGCTTATTAAGAGCTTCGGAAGTATCCTGGGCTGCTCCGACAGAGAAGACCAGAAAAAGCACTTTGAGCTTTTTTACCTGCAGCTGAAGCATCAGGAGGATGCTGCGCAGGCAGAAATAAAGAGAAGTGCTAAAATGTACAGAAGCTTGGGCTTTTTATTGGGAACTGCAGTATTCATAGTATTAATATAATCAGTAGAAGGGGGCAATAAAATGGACATCGACCTGATATTCAGAATAGCAGCGATAGGTATTGTAGTAGCAGTACTCAACAGAGTGCTTAACCAGTCCGGCAGAGAGGAAATGGCCATGATGACTACTTTAGCCGGAGTTGTGGTTGTTCTTATGATGGTAATAAGCTTGATCAGCAATTTATTTGATAGTGTAAGAACAATGTTTCATTTGTAAGGTGATATTATGGATATCATGAAAATTGTTATGGTAGGAATTATAGCGGCAGTGCTGGCGGTGCTCCTTAAGGAGGAAAGGCCGGAGATTGCTGTTATGATAAGCATAGTAACCGGTCTTGTTATTTTCATGTTTCTCATAACAAGGCTTAACTCGGTAATGACAGTACTGAAGTACTTTGCAAGTAAAGCAAACATTGATGTATTATATTTTTCCACCATTCTAAAGGTTATCGCCATAGCTTACATAACCGAGTTCGGTGCCCAGATATGCAGGGATGCCGGGGAGGGTACCATAGCTTCGAAGGTTGAGCTTGCCGGGAAGGTGCTTATTATGGTTACTGCAATACCTATACTTGCAGCATTGATGGATATAATGATAAAAATCATACCATAAAATGATGTACAAACATAAAGGGGGATAAACATGAGAAAAAGCATAGCTTTTTTTATGATAATAATCCTGCTTTCCATATGTTCCGTTTATTGTGATGGCACCGAGGATATATTGCAGGATCAACTGGATAATCTGGATATAAGCGAGATAGAGAAATATGTCGGCGATATTAACAAGGAATCCGAAGGCTTGATACCGGAGGTGAATATCAAGGAGCTGGTATTAGGCTTGTTTAAAGGCAATACCTTTGAAAACCTGAAGGAACTGGGGAAAGGAATAGTAAACTATTTCTTCAAGGAAGTGATAAGTAATTTCAGTATTATGGGCAGGCTTCTCATACTGGCGATATTTTGCGCAATACTGCAGAATCTTCATAATGCCTTTGAGGAAGATGCGATAGGCAGGCTGGCTTACGGAATATGCTACATATTGATAATAATAATGGCTGTGAAAAGCTTCGATGATGCAATGAAAATCGGGGTGCATGCAATTGATACAATGGTAGGTTTCATGCAGGCGCTATTGCCGACATTACTGGCACTGCTTGCTGCGGTGGGAGGGATTTCCTCATCAGCGGTATTCCAGCCGCTTTTATTCAGCTCTATAACATTGATTACAACGCTTATAAAGGTGTTTGTAATGCCTCTTATACTATTCTCTGCAGTTCTCAGTATATTGAATAATCTTTCGGATTCGATAAATATTTCAAAGCTGGCTTCTCTTCTAAAACAGACTGCCATTGGTGCTTTAGGTCTGGTGCTTACAGCCTTTACAGGAGTGATAACTGTGCAGGGCATAGCTTCAGCTTCAATAGACGGAGCGACAATAAGAACTGCAAAGTTTGCGGTGGACAACTTCATACCAATAGTGGGGAGCTTCCTTTCCGATGCTTTTGATGCCGTTGTCAGCTGCTCTATGATACTGAAAAACGGAATAGGAATTGCCGGATTTATAGTATTGCTCCTGATATGCAGCTTTCCGCTTATAAAGATGTTTTCCATTGTTTTAATATACAAGGTAACAAGTGCACTTATACAGCCTATTCTCGACAACCAGATCGTACAGTGCCTGAATGATATGAGCAATGCAATACTAACGCTGTTAACCTGTGTATTGGCAGTTGCTGTGATGTTCTTTATGGCTCTGACGGTTATCATGGGTGTCGGCAATATGACTGTAATGGTCAGGTAGGTGATTTTATGGCTGATTTTCTAAGGACCTGGATAATAAATATTACTGTGATAATTATTTTTATAATGTTTCTGGACACTATAATGCCTAATAATTCAATGAAGAGATACATAAACGTAGTAGTGGGACTCTTGGTAATCATAGTGGTAATAAGACCCTTTGTACAGGTAAAGGATTTTACTGAAAGCTTCAACAGTGAGTTCCTGGAGGCAGCCAATTTTGTAGAACAGAGCGGCAGCCGGGGAGATAGTGCAGAGATCAGCAAGTACCAGCAGCAGAAAGCGGTGGAGATTTTTGAGAACAACCTGAAAGGACAGATTCTGAAGCTGGTGAAGAACAATACAGGGACAGATTATAAAGGAGTATCGGTAGAATTGGAGCTGGAGAAGAATTTTGAGAGCGAGGACTTTGGTAACATAAAATCCATATGGGTTGGTTTGAGTAAGGACAAAAAAGAAGTATTGGAAGTGGATAGAATAAAAATCGACGTTGGCGAGAGCATTGAGAAAAATAAAAATGTAATTAATGAAGACAAAGGTGAATATAATTTGAATGATAGCAAGATAAGCAGCAAGGTTAAAGAGGCAATAAGCAAAGCTCTGGGAATCAGCGAGTCAATTGTCAACGTTAATGTACAGCAGTAATAATGCAAGGAGGAAAGCTTATGAAATTACTTGAGTGGTTAAAGGATAAACTTAAGAAAGAGAATCTTATGATGCTTAACTTATCTAAAAAGACCACGACAAATCTTATAATTGTATTCTGCATGGGCTTGGCTCTCATTCTGATTGCTGATTTTTACAGAGATATAAGAATGAATGGGAAAGCTGAGGAGGGCATTTACAATGAAGATACACAGATAGAAGCAGGAACCACCGACAATACATCACCTGATTTTGTGAGAGGACTGGAGAACGAACTGTCATCAATACTCAGCAAAATTCAGGGTGCAGGAAGGGTTTCGGTTATGATTACTCTGAAAAGCGGAAGGGAGATAATTCCGGCAAAGGATGAATCAATCTCTGACAAAGTGACTAATGAAAAAGATACAAGCGGCGGAACACGAATAATAAATGAAAAAACAACTGATGAGAAAGTCGTATTTACAGCCGCTCAGGGAGGCAGTTCAAAGCCCTTGATAATAAAGGAGATAAATCCGGAGGTTAAAGGAGTAATTGTAGTTGCCGAAGGTGCTAAGGATTCAAAGGTAAAGCTTAGAATTTCTCAGGCGGTACAAACGGTATTGGACATTCCTGCTTACAGAGTAACAGTATATGAGAGAAATTGATATGAAATATAAATTCAGGGAGGTATAGTCATGCAAGTGAGGAGAAAAAACATTATAATATGTTCAATGATAATACTGCTGTTTGTTGTCGGGTATGCATACAACAGCTTTACTACGGAAAGGCTGGCGGATGCAAATCTTGACTTGGATGCGCAAGTACTGGGCACAAATGAAGCGGAAGCATTGGGACAAGGGGATAAATTGTCTGTTGAAATGACAGGTGCTGAGCAGGGCGGCGATGCGGTTGTAATTGAAGACAACAGCAATGAGGCTATTGAGACAGCCGGGGCTTCCTTTTTCTCAGAATACAGGCTTGAGAGAGATAAGAACAGGAGCAGGGAAGTAGAAATGTGGCAGGATATAATAAACAGTGAGAAAGCGGAAGAAAACTTCAAGAGCATGGCTCAGCAGGAGCTGGTAAAGATTGTGGCACTTACCGAAAAGGAAATGATAATCGAAAACCTAATAGTTGCCAGAGGCTTTAATGATGCGCTGGTATTTCTCACGGATGATTCCGCAACAATAATTGTAGAGGCAAAGGAGTTGACTCCCTCAAATATTGCTCAGATTCAAGACATAGTAGTAAGAAAGACCAAGCTGGATCCCAAGAATATAAAAATAATGAAGAAGAATTGAGGAAAAACAGCACTGAGCCTTGAAATGCAGAGCCTTGATATGCAGGCTTGAATAAATATAACATTACTGTATAATATAATATTGTCGGGTAAAACACCATTACATATATTTGTAAATATATTCGGGTTTTGTTATAATTAGTTCATAGAATACATACTACATACAAGGGGGTGCAATAATTGGAAAAGGAAATAAAACTGGATAAGTATGGTAATGTCAAGATTGCGGACGACGTAGTCGCAATCATTGCTGAAATAGCAGCCAAAGAAGTGCAGGGAGTTTCTGCAATGAGCGGCGGAATAGCCGACAGCATAACAGAGATATTAGGCAAGAAGAATCCTTCAAAGGGTGTAAAGGTAGAAGTAGGAGAAAAGGAAGCGGCCATAGACCTCTACATTGTTGTTGACTATGGGGTAAGGATACCTGATGTGTCGTGGCAGATACAGGAGAATGTTAAGAAGGCTGTTGAGACAATGACCGGTCTCATAGTAGTGGAAGTTAACATTCATATTCAAGGAGTAAATTTGGAGAAAGAGGCAAAGGAAGAAGAAAACCCGGAAGGTAAATCCAAATAGACTTTTATAAACTAACCCTCTTATATAGGCACAATGCTGACAGAGGGTTAGTTTAAATATTTACAAAAGAACATATCCCTTCCAGGCATAGTCTGCCGGCATTATGAAGTGAAGCTTCATTATAAGAACAGATCAAGGAGTGCTTTACTAACGGAAAACTAGGAGGATATATGAGTAGAAGGCTTGCAAGAGAATCTGCAATTAAATTTTTGTATAGTACGGATTTTAACAAGGATGAGAATCTTGAGGAAATGCTGAAGGAATTTTTTGCGGTTGAGGAAGAGCAGAATGAAGACAATCCTCAAGATACACTGAGCAGAAATGATATAAAATTTGCGGAGGAAATAATAAAAGGGACCATAGAGAAGCTGCAGGGGATAGATCATTTGATTCAAAGCAATACCACCGGCTGGACCAAGGAAAGGATTGCCAAGGTGGACCTTGCCGTAATAAGACTTGCTTTGTATGAGATATTATTCCGTGATGATATTCCGGACAGTGTGGCCATAAATGAAGCAATAGAGTTGGCTAAGAAGTATAGCACAGATGAATCGGGAGGCTTTGTTAATGGAATACTGGGCAAAATAATAAGAGAAACAGCTGTCAAGGGTGTATGAGATGCATAGGCACCAGGAGGGGAAAAATGAGTAATGAGAGAATCTTTACAGTTACAGAGATAAATAATTACATAAAATATCTGATGCAAAACGACATGCTTCTCTCACATCTCCATGTGAAGGGAGAAATATCGAATTTCAAGCATCACACCTCCGGTCATGCATACTTCACCTTGAAGGATGCAGATTCAAGGATAAAATGCGTTATGTTCAAGGGCAATGCTTCAAAGCTGAAGTTTATACCGGAGGATGGCTGTGCTGTGATACTCAGGGGGTATTTTTCCATATATGAAAGAGACGGGCAGTATCAGCTTTATGTGGAAGATATGATTCCTGAAGGGACAGGCTCTCTTTACAAGGCTTACGAGCAGCTTAAGAAAAAACTTGCAGGCCTTGGTTATTTTGATGAAGCCGGAAAAAAGAAGCTTCCTTTTTTGCCTCAGGCTGTTGGTGTTGTTACATCACCAACGGGAGCTGCGGTAAGGGATATAATTTCAATTATAAAAAGAAGATGCCCTTGTGTTGATATATATTTGTATCCGGTGCAAGTGCAGGGCTCGGGAGCGGAAAACGATATTGCAGAAGGAATAAGATATTTTAATTCCAAAGGAAATGTAGATGTTATGATAGTAGGCCGCGGCGGCGGCTCCATTGAAGAGCTTTGGGCTTTCAACGAGGAAGTGGTGGCAAAGGCTATATACGAATCCAACATACCGGTAATTTCGGCGGTAGGCCATGAGACTGATTTTACAATTGCTGACTTTTCAGCAGACCTTAGAGCGGCAACTCCATCAGCAGCGGCGGAGCTGGCAGTGCCGGACAAGCAGGCTCTTTTGGGCAAGGTAAGCCAGTATCAATATGTTCTGAACTCGTCAATTGCATACTGTATAAACAACAAGAGAGTCAGAGTTGAGCGGATTTCGAGAGATAACGTCTTCAGACAGCTGGAGAGAAAAATACTCAATATGAACCAGACTCTTGATTCTCTTGACAAGTATCTGGATATAAGCATTCTGAATATATTAAAAAGCAGCAGGAATGAAATTGATAAAGCTGTTGGGAAGCTCAGGCTATTGAATCCCGAATCAGCCCTGGGCAGGGGTTATGGTATAATCATGAGACGATCAGATGGCAAGCTCCTGACCTCGGTGAAAGAGCTCCAGCTTAATGAGGAGCTTGATATAAAGCTGAAGGATGGGACGGCAAGAGTGGAAGTTATAGATCTGAGCAAGGCACTATAAGGGTATATATATGAAATAATTTCACAATAATATCTTGAAATGGAGAAAAAATATTATGAATGAGAATTTTTCATTTGAACAGGCATTAAAGAGATTGGAAGAGATAGTTGAAACTCTGGAAGCAGGGAACATATCCCTGGAGGAATCTATTAAAATCTATCAGGAGGGTATTACTCTTTCAAAGCAATGCTCCGGTATGCTGGAAGAAGCAGAGGGGAAGGTTATGGCTATAATGAACCGCGGCGAACAAATGGAAGAATTCAGCATTAGTCAAATCAAGGAGGCATAAAATTGGACTTGAGCCGGTATCTGACGGAAAAAAAGCAGTTAGTGGAACAAAAGCTTGATTTGTTAGTAGCTAAAGACAGTGAAATACCTGTTATTACAGAGGCAATGAGATACAGCTTGTTTGCAGGGGGTAAGAGGCTGAGGCCTGTTCTTGCGCTTTTATCCTGTCAACTGTTTGGAGGCTTGGAGGAGGAAGTGCTTCCCTTTGCCTGCTGTATAGAAATGATACACACCTATTCCCTTATTCATGATGACTTACCTGCCATGGATAATGACGATTTGAGAAGAGGAAAGCCGACCAATCACAAGGTTTTTGGAGAAGGTTATGCCGTTCTGGCCGGTGATGCGCTTTTAAACCATGCAATGGAAACTATGGCAGATATTATAGTTAAGAACCCCAGACTTGAATACATAAGGGCATTGGATATAATCTGCAAGTCTTCGGGTATATCGGGGATGATCGGGGGACAGTGCATAGACCTGTACTCGGAGAATAAGGAAATCAACCTCGATACTTTAAAGAGTATGCATGCAAAAAAGACAGGTGCACTTATTACAGCATCACTTGCTGCCGGTGCAATTATATCCGGAGCAGAGGAAAGTGACATAAATAATATTATGGATTTCGGAAATCTGATAGGTCTTGCATTCCAGGTTACTGACGATATTCTTGATGTATCAGGCTCAGAAGAGAAACTGGGGAAGAGTACCAATAAGGATGTCAGGATTCACAAATCAAATTTTATTAGCTTCTACGGACTTGAGAAGTCCCGGAAGATAGTACAAGAGCTTATTGATGAAGCCAAAGTGAAGCTTAATAACTATGGGAGCAGAGGATATTATCTCCGTGAATTGGCAGATTATATTATTAACAGGGATAATTAGACTTTGGGGATATTGCAGATGACTGAGGAGAGGATATTTTTTGAACTTTTATGTAAAAATCATGGATAATAAAGTGCTTCTGGCCTGCTTCACCGCCTGGTTGATAGCACAGGTGATGAAAATAATACTGACCTTCTACAGCAGTAAAAAAATAGACCTGACCAGATTTGTGGGTTCCGGCGGCATGCCGAGCTCTCATACCTCTTTTGTCATGGCACTGTCCACGTCAATTGGAAGAATACATGGTTGGGATTCGGCTATTTTTGCTGTTTCTTTGTGCTTTGCATTTGTAGTTATGTATGATGCTGCAGGAGTAAGGAGAGCAGCCGGAAATCAAGCAAAAATATTGAATATAATAATTGAGGACCTGGCCCACAACAAGCCTCTTGAAAATGAAAGGCTCAAGGAGCTTATAGGGCATACCCCCAAAGAGGTGCTTGCAGGTGCCGTATTGGGAATAGTGATAGGAAATATAATGGTTTAACATAATATTTGTAGATGAGGTTGGGTATAAATGTATAAAATTCTTGATAGTATTAATTCGCCTGATGACTTAAAAAAATTGAGCTATAAAGAGCTTGAGATTTTGTCGTCAGAGCTTAGGGACTATACTATAAAGGTAGTTTCTGAAAACGGGGGGCATCTTGCATCAAATCTTGGAGTGGTGGAGCTTACACTTGCACTTCATAGGATTTTTGACACACCGGAGGATAAAATAGTATGGGATGTAGGTCATCAATCATACATCCATAAAATAGTTACAGGCAGAAGGGAACAGTTTTCTAGCTTAAGAAAAATGGGCGGTATCAGCGGCTTTCCCAAAAGGGATGAAAGCGTGCATGATGCTTTTGAAACAGGGCACAGCAGTACATCAATATCAGCAGCTCTTGGTATAGCAAAAGCAAGGGATCTGAACGGTGAAAACTATTCTGTGGTTGCAGTCATAGGCGATGGGGCACTTACCGGAGGGATGTCCTTTGAAGCATTGAACCAGGCCGGGGACTTTCCAACAAATCTTATTGTAATACTTAATGATAATGAGATGTCCATATCTCAGAATATAGGAGGCTTATCCAATTATCTCAGCAGACTTAGAACTGAACCTGCATATTTCAAGTTGAAAAGTGAGCTTGAAACTATCCTCAATAAAATTCCTCTGGTAGGAAAATCTATGTTCAAGATGGCAGAAAACATAAGGGATTGGCTCAAATACATTCTTGTACCCGGAGTAATTTTTGAGGAGCTGGGCTTCAAGTATTTAGGGCCGATAGATGGCCATGATATAAAGAAGCTTGAGGATGTGTTAAGAAGGGCAAAATCATATAATGGCTATCCTGTGCTGATACATGTTGTCACAGTTAAAGGTAAAGGCTACTCTAAAGCTGAGGACAAACCACAGATGTATCATGGAATAAGTCCCTTCTTTATTGAGAATGGAGAGCTTAAGACAAAGAGCACAAAGAAGACCTACTCCGAGGTTTTCGGAGAGACACTTCTGGAGCTTGGCTCAAAAAATGAAAAAATATTGGCTGTATCGGCCGCTATGGCTGAAGGAACCGGTTTGGCCGGTTTTGCTGAAAAATATAAGAACAGATTTTTTGATGTAGGTATTGCAGAACAACATGCGGTAACCTTCTGTGCCGGCTTGGCCACCGGAGGCTACAGACCGGTATTCGCTGTTTACTCTACATTTCTGCAAAGGGCTTATGACCAGGTGGTGCATGATGTCTGTATGCAGAAGCTTCCGGTAGTGTTTGCCATTGACAGGGCCGGTATAGTCGGTTCTGACGGAGAAACCCATCAAGGGGTGTTTGACATTACCTATCTGAGACATATTCCGAACATCACAATAATGAGTCCCAAGGACGGAAAAGAGTTAAGGGATATGCTGAGACTGGCTGTGTCTTTGGAAGGACCTGCAGCCATAAGATATCCCAGAGGAAATGCCAGAGAGTTCGATTATCCGGATACTCCTCTGGAGCTTGGAAAAAGCGAAATTCTCATTGAAGGAGAAGACGGAGTTATCATCTCGGAGGGCAGTATGGTTTTTAGGGCCTTGGAGGTATGTGGGAGATTGAAGCAGGCAGGGAAAAGCTTCTCTGTTATCAACGCAAGATTTATAAAGCCTCTTGACGAGAAATTGTTGTTGGAGCTTT
>LOES01000188.1 GCA_001515955.1 Clostridia bacterium BRH_c25
CCACGGGAAGCTATTATCTGGGGTAAAAATAATTTAAAACCTTATTGTCCACCTGGAAAAAAGACAAAATATACAGATACTAATTATCATCTTTTAGGATTAATCATTGAAAATATTACAGGTAAGCCATTCCATGAAGTATTGAAGGATTATATTTTTGTTCCTCTTGGAATGGAGAACTCATCTATGCTTCACTATTCTGATCCCATAAAAGAATATTCATATCCAATTGCACATTTTAGTATTGATGGGACAATAGGGAATGATTTAAAAAACTATGCTGGACTTGACTATGCTGGTGGTGGAGTTGTAGCTACTAATGAGGATTTACTTAAATTTATGAAGGCTTTAGTGGCAGGTCAAATAGTCTCAAAAGATACTTTAGAAAAAATGAAGAATGATTCAAATAAATTATATTTTGGAATAGATTATGGTTATGGTATTTGGCAGTTTAGAACTATTCCAGTTTTGATGCCCCAAAAATATAATTGCTGGGGATGTGTTGGGGCAACAGGGGCATTTATGTTTTACCATCCAGGATTGGATGCTTATTTGATTGGAAATTTTAATGATGTTTCTTATAAAAGTAAAGGTCTTAGGTTTATGTTAGAAGTAATTAAAAAATTATTAAAAGTAGCAAATTAATGAAAATAGTTGGGGTTGTATACTTCACATAACAAAAAGTTTACGGTTCCGCTCCTGCCGTCGCTGCACCCAAATTCATGAATCTAAGATAAGAGCTATCTAAGATTCATGAACTTCGTAAACTCAAATACGTTAGATGACACGTAATGCAGATTGATTTATGTAAGAAGTACTATTCTTATATTGGGTGTTGGTAGAATATTGTGAAGTATACATAAGTTTAAATAATGTATAGAAAATGGAGAGTTGTAATGGGTAAGGATATTATATTTAAAATAGATGAATATGTTTTTAGTTATAGAGTTGCAGGATTATTAGTGCATAATGGGAGGGTTTTGTTGCAAAGACCAAAAGATGATACAGCCTACGCAATTCCAGGTGGTCATGTTGCCCTCGGTGAGACAAATGAAGAAACTTTAGTACGTGAATTTAAAGAAGAAATCAATGCAAACATAAAAGTGGATAATTTGAAATGGGTAGGAGAAATATTCTTTCCATGGGGAGATAAACCTTGCCATCAAATATGCCTATTTTATAATGTGTTATTAACCGAGGACAGTAATATACCACTTTCTGGAACATTTTGGGGAAATGAACAGTTAGAAGACAAATCGTTCAAATTAGAATTTTCCTGGATTGATGTTAAGAATATAGAAACTATAGAGTTATACCCTGTAGAAGCAAAGAAATATCTTGCAGAAGGATTAAATCAAGTAGAGCATTTTGTTTATAAAGAATATTGAAATGTATTGTAAAGCTACCATTAGTAATTAATTTGCATTCTTTATATAAGGTGCAAACTCCTATGCGGAGTTTGTTAGATATTAAAACCCAAGGGAGACAATATTCACAATAATCGACGCATTTCAGGTCCCGGGTACCGGAAACGGTATAAAAAGGTTATTGGGCAAGGCGTTGAGGGGCATTACCCATCGTCTAACAATGCCCTCACGCTTCGGCACGGAGGGCAGGAGCAAGTAGCTTGCGTGCCTCGGGTTGCCGGATGCATTTGCTTAGGAGCGGGAGCAGGGCAACCACACCCCTTCACCGGGAGCTAAGCTCCGCCAAGTGGAAGGGCTCTGAGGTCCGGTTCAGTGGTGCCGTGAGTGCAGAGACGATATATGATATTCCCTGCTAAGCCGGCGCGTCCTGCGCCGGGTGGCGGGAAGGGCGTTGGAGTAAAGCAATTACGCAAATTAATAATAGGGAATTAAGAGAAAGCAATATATAGAAGTTAAGCAACATTCTGAAAAGGGGGATATAGAAATGTCTCGTGCGGTTACTGCAGATCATGTAATGTTTAATGAATGTATTCCAGTTTTTCGATCAGAAAAAATGGAGGTTAAAACTGAATCAAATGATAGATATGGTTATTTGTTATTGGATTTTTCTCTAGAGCAATCAATTGATTTTTCTCATTTCAGCATTAAACCTACTATTGAAGTAACTTTACCAGGAGCATATTCAGCATTTATAGCTCAAGTAGTTTTACCTAATTGGTTCGAAGAGTTTGACAGTAATACACACTTATTTACAATAGCTCTTAGTGCAATTATTTCATTTGTATCTGGAAGACCAATAAAAGCACCTCGAGACGGTTATATGAGGTGGAGACAGCTAGATAATTGTGCTTTAAATACTTTAGCAATACAGCATCCTGTTCTAACAGCAGGTCCTGGGCTCATGACTCACGTCTGTCCCAAGAAACTTTTGAAAAGATAAAATCTCAATTACAAGAAACAATACAACTTCTTTTTGATCTTCCATATAATCTTTATGTTGAATTAATGCAGTCAATTCGCATGATTCATTTAGCTCATTTGAACAAAAGAGGAGATTTTGCTTTGGGTTATTATTTGTTGATTTCTGCAATTGAGCCTGTTGCAACATCTGCTATTAAAAGAAAAGCTGTTGCACCAAAACATGAATTGCTAGACCAGTGGAAAGAGTTTGCAAAAACAAATACTGATTTAAAGGACTTGTTTGATGCATACCAACAAGCAGAAAGCAACAACAAATATATAGGAAAACGTTTTGTTGAGTTTGTGATGAAATACTGTCCTCCAAATAATTGGTATGAATTAGAGCATCCTGAAGAGAATTCTATATCATATACATCAGAAATTTCAGGTGATTTGCATGATTGGAGTTGGGTTACTAAAAAACAATGGTATGAAATTTATCCTTAAGATCTTACGGAAGAAGAAATAAGGGAGTTACTTACTGATTGCTATAATCATAGGTCTAGATTTACTCATGAAGGTAAAAATCCTCCACATAAAACACCTGACAGTCACAATAGATTTTTCGATAAAGAAACAATAGTGGATTATGATGAAAAAACTGAAGAATTTAAAGGAATATATGAAATAGTATTGCCTAATTATCAGCTGATTTCCTTTATTGCTAAGAACTCAATTGTAAATTACTTCAAAGAGAAATTAGGAAGATAAGAGGAAACAAACGGATTATAATAATTACAGATACAGATTTCGATTATAAGCAAGCATTTATGGCTCGGACGTCCTGTCCTCGTCTGGCTTCGCGGGGCAGGGAACATCACATATCAACGTATCTGAGTAAAGAGCGTGATTACGGGTCATCCTGCTCATATCGATTTATCGGGTACAAGTGCCGCCAAAGGAGAAAGGCTTCGAGGGTCCGATTCATCGACATCTCAGATACAAACGTTAGCTGAAATAAAACGGAAGGGACGCGCCATCCGTGGCGCGGAATATATGGGATATGCTTTGAAGCGATTTCACACTTGGACGAAAAGGCGAAGCTGTTTATAAAGTGAAATAAATTTGAAAATTACCAATTGATTTATCCGCAATATTAAGTATATTATTTATAGAATTTTGTTGGGGTAAAGTTTATGAATTATATAAAAGCTATGACGGAAAAAGCAAGAAAGGAAGCAGCTTATGATTACCATTTATGATTGGTTTGGCTATGAATTGCCGGTAAAGGAACGTTATCAGTTAATAAAAGAAGCCGGATTTGATGGCGTTTTATTATGGTGGAGTGAATATTTGGATCGTAATGATTACCGCAACGGACCACAAATTGTGCGAGAAGCGGGGCTTTTTATAGAAAATATCCACACGCCATTCCAAGTTCAAAACAACCTCTGGCTTGACAATTTGGACGGTGAAGCCTCAACCGATTGCTATTTGCAATGTGTTGCGGATTGCGCCGAATTTGAGATTCCGACAATGGTGGTACACCTGCCCGATGAAGACAATCCATATAACGCATTGGGACTGGATAGAATCAAGAGAATCGCTGAAAAAGCTGAACAGCTTGGCGTTAATGTTGCGTTGGAGAATTTATGGAACCTTGCCAATTTATCGTATGTACTGGAACAAGTAGATTCCCTGCGTATCGGATTCTGTTATGACTGCGCACATCACAACCGCTACTATCCGGGCAATGATTTATTATCCATGTACGGTTCCCGGTTGATGGCACTACATCTACATGATAATTACGGAAATGCCACACACCGGTTACCTTTTGACGGCACGATAGATTGGTCTACAACCATGAAAAAAATTGCGGAAACGGATTATTCAGGCGCGACTGCAATAGAGGTCATGAATTGGGGTTATAAGGATTTATCGGCAGAGGAATTTTTACAAGAATCGTTTGAGCGAGCAAAAAGGCTGGAAGCATTAAAACTCTATAATCCATGAAAACAGAAATAATCCGCAACAAACTTTGATATATGCAGGATACCGTAATTAGCAGCATCTTCGCCTTATGAATAGAAAATTATCCGAGCACGGGCACACAAAAACGGACGAGAACACGAAAGTTCATCGCCTGTGGTAGGATAATTTCATAGTACGAAACTGCGGATGGTTTTCGCTGCGCTATGGGGAAAGCAAGTTATCTTATCCTTTTTGAAAATCAGAAAATACATGATTAGCGCTGAAAAAAACAAGACTTATCTGTTCAAAAAGCCATTCATACGGTAAAATAGGTACAGCAAACAAAGCTTCCCCGTGAGCGAGCTTTTAAAAAGGTTGTTTGTTTTTTAAGCGGCAGGAGGCGAAAGTCCGGTTCGTAGCAGACCGGTATATCCGCAAGACTGGCAGGTTTGAGGATTTCTGCCGAGGATTTTGAAAAGCAGTTTTTCTGTGGTCAGCTTCTCTTTTGGAAGAAGAGAAGTGCCCGTAAGCTTTTTGCAAAGAGGGAGTTTTGCTTGCTTACCACGACTTGACAAAAACCCATAATGCCGAATTTTCATAAAACCATGGGGCAACACGTGCATCAAAAACCGACGGATAAATTCTTCAGCCGAAATGCTCATCTCTTTCCAGCGGTTAGAATCCTTGTAGTCCCGCCATTTAAATGTTACCTGTCCATTTTCAAAATTCAGTAACCGGTTGTTGGAAATAGCTACGCGATGGGTGTAACGTCCCAGGTATTCCACTACGCAGGCAGCGGTTTTAAAAGGCGGCTTGCAGTAGACAACCCATTCCTTGTTGTAGCAGTCGTTCAAAAGAGAATGGTCAATATCTGGCTTTTGCAATTTAAGCAAGGCTAAAAACTTACCTCTGAATTTACGGGACAGAGCTTTTACCGGCAGGAAGAACTTCTTTTTGGAATCTACCCATTTACCGAGCGTGTTCAAGCCACCAGCAGGAACAATGCAGTGGATATGAGGATGGAAGGAAAGATTTTGCCCCCATGTATGCAGTACGGCAGTCAAGCCAATTGTTGCGCCGAGATATTTATGGTCGGAGGCAAGCTCGCGGATGGTTTCGGCAACACAGCGAAACATGAGATTGTACATGTCTTTCTGGTTGCTGTAAATGACGGCATTCAGTTCCCCGATCACGTAAGTTGTCGATCACAGAGAAGAACATAACGATTTCGGCTTTGGACATGATGACAGGCAATTCCCTGTGAATACGCCGGCACGGAATCATTTGATAGTTTAAATTTTTCTCCAGTACAGCTCCAAATACGAATCGGAAAGCACTATTGTAGATGTTGACGGTACCGGAGCTTCTACCGATTTCCAAAAGGTGAAGTAGAAATTCCCGAATTTCCGGCTCCGCCATTTCGCACAAGAGGCGATTGTCATAGTAGTCCAACAGTACACGGATGCTTTTGAGATATTCTGCTTCCGTATCGGCGGATAGTCCTCGCAGTCGAACCTCTTCTTTGACTTTTTGGATGACTTCGTCGTTGGTCATGGTGATTCTCCTTTAAAATGTGATTTGCCTTATGGCATAACTCAATTTTAAAGGATTTCAAAAAGAAAAACTGCCCTGTTTGAGCAGTTTAAATAAAGCACTTAGGCTGCCGAATAGGGCCACTGCGTAGCAGTTTAGTGCTATTTATATTTTGTGGGGTTAAATTATGAAAAGAGTGCTACTAATAATTATTGCTGTTGCTATCCTCTGTGTAGGATGTGGTAAAAAGGAAAGCCAATCAAATATAGAGAATGTAATACAAGATACAACCCCTAAAAACGAAACTAAAACTTCTCTTTCTCCCACTGGTAAATATCTTGCTGAAGCATACGGCACAATTACTACTATTACAGCAGGGGGACTTTATCCCTATGAGGGTATTCGTGTGTTGGACGCAGATAATGATGAAGTTCTTTGGAAAATGGAACCTGGATATTATACCGTAGATTTTACGTGGTCGCCTGATGGTCGCTATGTAGGAATTTACTATGAAGTACGAGTTTATGGAGAAAGCATTGTTTTTGATACAAAGGATAAAAAATTAATATCATTGCCCAAACTAGTTGATATTGCTCCTCACTACAGCGAAAGTGTGAAGCCGCAAGAAAATCGACCTGACCCATATTTCAGTATAGCTGGATGGAAGAATGTAGAAACGGTAATTGTAGATTTTCGTTGGAGTAAGGAAGATGGCGAATATTTCAATGGTCAATATACTTTTAATATGAAAACACATACTGTGTCTTATAAATAGTAGTGCAAATTCCTACGCGGAGTTTATGAGATATTTAAACTCGAGAGAGACAATATTTACATAATCGACACATGACAGGTCCCGGCTACCGGAAGCGATATAAAGATTATTGAGTAAAGCGTTGCGGGGCATTATCCATCAGCTAACAAAGCGCTCACACTGCGGCACGGCGGGCAGATGCAAGGAGCATGCGTGCCTTGGGTTGCAGAAGCCATTGCTCTGGAGAAGGAGCAGCAACCACACCCCTTCACCGGGTGCGAGCACCATTAGGGAGTAGTGCTCTTGGGTCCGGTTCAGGGACGTCGTGAGTGCGGAGACGTTAGCTGACAGACCGAGCAATTGGCGCGACATCGTGTCGCGTATTTTGGGGAAAGGCTTTATAAGTATATTGTTGTGAATGGTTAGGCGTCAAAATAAACAATTAGGAACTATGGGGGATTCAAATGAGTGCGTTCGTAACAGTTATACCGATAATTTTTATAAGATATGCTTTATTAAACATACTCAACAAAGAAGCTCTCACACGTGCAGCATTCTTTGCGCCGTTAGTAGGGAGGGAAAGAATAGCATATTGGTTATATCAAGTCACAACACTGTTCATTTTGGTGGATTTGATATTACTAAAAATCAGAATTGATTCAGATTGGTTTTACATAGGTGTAGTAATATACGGTTTTGGGCTTGTTTTATATGCTATATCGATGGCAGATTACGCGAGACCTAAAACAAATGGAATAAATGTAAATGGCTTATATCGAATATCCCGTAATCCTATGTACATTGCATATTTCATTTGTTTGTTTGGATGTGTACTTATATCAAACTCATG
Source organism: Clostridia bacterium BRH_c25 (assembly GCA_001515955.1). The sequence goes on from LOES01000188.1 coordinate 7,439, forward strand.
GACGTTATTTACATTACTGATAATTTTTCAAATATCTTCTCATTGGATTATCCTATCGGAAGAGAGATGGTGTATCAAAAAATTTGGAGAAGAATATATGAGATATATGAATAAGGTTAGACGTTATATTTAAGGCCGCGGCATCCTTGCCGCTCTTGGCTTCGAAGGCCATCCGATAACACAGCACTCACGTGGGTATAGCCTATAGAGTGCGATAAGTGAAACAAAAGGCTTTCTTATAAATCTTCAATTTACATCCCTTCACCGGGAGCTGAGCTCCGCCAGGGGGAAGGGCTCAGGAGTTCGGTTCAGTGGTGTCGTGAGTGCGAAACCGTTAGGCGCAATTTAGCCAGATATTCTGGATGTCCTTGTCTGGTTTGACAAGATATATAAGTAATGAGGGGGAATACATATGAAGGTAGTGGGGTTAAGCTTTAGCTCCCGAATAAATGGTAATTGTTATAATTGTGTTGATTATTGCCTTAAAAGAATTAAAAGCAGGGGATATGATGTTGAAGTTATTAACTTTTTTGATTATGAAGTTAATCCGTGTGGATTGTGTGATTATCAATGCTTTCATACAGAGAAGTGTATAAAAACTGATGATGCAAAAGAATTGTTTGAGAAATTAACAAATGCTGATATCATAATATATGCTATTCCAACATTTGGAGGCCATTTAGCATCATCATTCTTTATTTTATCAGAGAGAGAAAATGGTATCTTTAGAAGCAGACTAGATTATTATGTAGATTATCTAAGGAAGATTAATTTGATTGTGATAGGTAATCTATCATCCGGTGCAGATATGGCACTTCATGAAGCGTTTTATGGTTTTACTAATAAAGATTTTTATCCGGAAAGTATACTGTTATCAGCAAAAGAATATGGAAGACGATCTATTAATGGTGATTTGATTGAAGATGAATTGGTCAGAAATAAGCTAGAAAAGTATGCTGACAAGATTATTGATAAATATTAGTTGTTAACATCTATGTTAACTGCTGAAGATAGGGCTGCCAAACTGCGCCTAACAAAGCCCTCACGCTGTGGCACGGCGGGAAAGGGTAGAAAGCGTGCGTGCCTTGGGTTGCCGGCTGCATTTTCTTCGGAGCTAGGTCAGGGCAACCACACCCCTTCACCGGGAGTGAAGCTCCACCAGGAGGAAGGTTTTTGGGGTCTGGTTCAGTGACGTCGCAAGTGCGCGACCGTTACACGACAGACCGAGCGATTGGCGCGCCGTCCTGGCGCGATTTATGAATGGGTTAGGTTTTGCAGAATATTGATTCACATTAGTAGAAAAAGGTGAAGTAAATTGAGATAAGAATTGTATCATAACTTTTTTCAAGAAGTACTTGATATTTCCACCTTTATGTTATATATTTATAACATAATATTATAAATATATAACATAAAGGTGGATTGTGAAATGAAAAATAAATTGGGCTACTTTGGTTTTATGGGGCTTATAGGATTGTTAGGCTTAATAACAGATAATCCAGGATTTTATGGGTTTTTCGGTTTTTTTGCCTATTTCGGATTTTTCAATGTAATACCTGATGAACTATTTAAGTTAAATGTTCAAAAGGCTGCAACTCCTGCTTTTTTTGTTGGAACTGCTGTCACAGCATTAACACTTGTTTGCACAGCTTTTATTAAAGAGATCTCAATATTTGTTATAGGACTTGCTATTAATTTTGCTGCTTCTATTATCGTATTTACCATTATTTTAATTTACCGAAGTTTTAATGAAAGCAAGGGATGCAAATAATGGCTATTATTACGAGAATTAAAGAATATAGAGCGAAATATAATATGAAGCAGGAAGAGCTAGCTGCTTTAGTAGGCGTTCGTCGAGAAACAATAGGACATTTAGAAAACGGCAAATACAATCCATCTTTGAAGTTAGCTTTTGATATTGCAAGGGTATTCAAAGTGACCGTTGATGAATTGTTTGAAATAACAAATGATTAATAAATTTAGTTTTTATCTGCATTAATGTGCATCATTACACTGAATCTCTTAATTTCTTTAAGAACGATGTTGCACATTCTTTATATGCGGTTTATAAAGTTAATTGAGCAAGGCGTTGAGGGGCATTATCCATCAGCTAACACACAGCAGTATTTCCGCAGTCCGTGGAAAAGCACCAAAATGACTGTAACCATTCTGGTGCTTAAATGTAAGCTAAACTATTGTCGAACCTGCACCAGGTGTTGACGGCATTGATGTAAAGACTGCAGAGAAAGAGTTCAGTACATGGGCTTATAAAATGATAACTTCTTGAGCCCAATAAGACGAGATTAGTGGAGTTCGGAAGGTTTTCATCAAAAACATACGAAAGAAAGAGGCAAGAAAATGGAGACAATCTATTTTCTTGGATTCGTTCACTTTTGTACACGAAATCGAAAAGGCAATTAAAAGTTTTGGTGGAGAATGTTATGTAGCCGAAGCTGGAAAGGGTATATTAACTGGGATAAATTCAAAGAAATCAAAAAGGATTTTCCGATATTGCGACCAAAGATTCGTATTTCTTTTGGGAAGATGAGATCATACGCGATGCTGTAAATCAATCTCTGAAGAGCTAAGTGCGGGAAATCCGCACTCCGGGTAACCGGCGTGTCTACCGTGACGGCGAAAGACTATACTTAACATTAGTAGTAGATATTTATGAAGAGTTAGATTGAAGAACGTGAGGAATAATCAAATGAGTAACTTAGAAATGATACAGGCAATTGCTGATTTAGTCGAAGACGCATGTAAAAGTGATTCTAATACATTTGGGTATGGAATATGGTCACATCATATTGTTTATGTAGTGAAATATGCAAAGCTGTTAGCAGAAAAGTTAAGTGCTGATATGGAAGTAGTAGAAATTGCTGCACTACTGCATGATTACGCTGGCATAAAAGATAGTTCAATGGCAGAAGAGCATCATATTCATGGAGCAATTGAGGCGGAACGAATTCTTTTACAATTTGGGTATTCCGAAGAAAAGATTGAAAAAGTGAAGGAGTGTATTCTATCTCATAGAGGCAGCGTTTCATCAGAAAGGATAACTCCAGAAGCTGAATGTATAGCAAGTGCTGATGCAATATCGCATGTATTCCAAGTTCCTTCGTTACTGCATCTAGCATATGTTAGGCAGGGCATGAGCATTGATGAAGGAAAACAATAGGTGCTTAATAAGTTAGAGAGAAGCATGAAAAAACTATGTCCCGAGGCAAGGGAAATAGTAAATGAGTATTATTCAAATGTTAAAGCGGTACTATTGTAAGATATTGCCTTGGTTATGATGGGTATACGTCGGAGGGCAGACTACTCCACCTAAACAAAGCCCTCATATGGCACGGGGCGAGTAGACCCAAGGCATATGCGTGCCTAGGGTTGCAGGAGCCATTACTCTGGAGCAGGGGCAACAACCACATCCCTTCACCGGGAGCGAAGCTCCGCCAGGGGGTAGAGCGCTGAGGTCCGACTTAGTGGTGTCGTGAGCGCGGAGACGTTAGCTGACAGATAATGCAGGTTGATTTGTGAAAGAAGTACTATTCTAATATTACGTATTGGTAGTATATTATGCAACAGTTGATTAATAGGGGGATTTAAATGTTTTTTCAATCAAATGGTTTATATGTAGATTTAGTTGAGGATAGAGATTTATACGAAGTTGTTGAAGTTTATAATTCTAATAAACATTTTTTAGTAAGTCATATGGATAAGGATAAAGTAACAAATGAATGGATACTTCAAGAACTTGAAACAATGAGAGAAGTTGGATTCTATTCATGTAAAATAGTCGAAATAAGTTCTGAGAAGATAATCGGAGTAATGGACTTTAAGGTAGGCGAAGAAACCTATTTATCACTATTGATGATACATAATGATTTTAAAAGTAAAGGCTTTGGGAAACTAATTTTTCAGGATTTTGAGGGATATGTCAGATCAATAAATAGCAAATGTATTAGAATAGATGTAGTCACTAATTATAACAATTCTGTACTTGATTTTTGGATTAAAAACGGGTTCATTAAATCTAAACACATGGAGTTAAATTGGACGGGGAAGATTTTACCTGCCGTTACCATGAAGAAGAGCCTGTAATTATATAAGACACAACATTTATATAAGGTGCAAACTCCTATACAGAGCTTGTGAGATATTTAAATCCGAGAGAGACAATATTTACATAATCGAAACATGTCAGGTCCCGGGTACCGGAAACGGTATATAAAGGTTATTAAGCAAGGCGTGGGCGTGCCTTGAGTTGCCAGATGCATTTGCTCTGGAGTGCGAGCAGCAACCACACCCCTTCACTGGGAGCGGAGCTCCACCAGGGGAGAAAGGCTTAACGGTCCGATTCAGTGGTGTTGTGAGTGCGCGACCGTTACACCATAGATCGAGCAAATGGCGCACCGCCCTGGCGCGATTTATGAATGGGTTAGGTTTTGCAGAATATTGATCCACATTAGTAGAATGATGCAACACAAAAATTATTTGTATTTGACGAAGGAGACGAAACTGATGAATAACACGAATATCGTTAAGCCTATTCAACGCTCTAATCTCCGATTGGCATTAGGGAAAACATACTATTCACTATTGCGTTTTGTACAATGGAAAAAGCATAGGCCCTTTGCTAAATCATTTAATGATAAAAAAATGCCCGAAGTCCAATTTAAGCATAAAACCATACTGTTGCGGAAGCTCAAAGAGGTTGATATGCAGTATCAATATAGGAAAATCATAAACTTAAAGATTGCCGTATCTAAAATTAATGGTATTGTAATTCACCATGGAGAGACATTTAGCTATTGGAAAGCAATAGGCAAACCCACTTATAATAATGGCTATGTTGATGGAATGGTCATTGTCGGAGGTGCCGTAACTTACGGTGTTGGCGGTGGATTGTGTCAGCTTTCAAATCTAATATACTGGATGACACTTCATACTCCTCTTCATGTGATCGAGCGTCATCGGCATGGATATGATGTCTTTCCGGATTCGAACCGTACTCAGCCTTTCGGCAGTGGGGCAACCTGTTTTTATCCATATGGAGACTTAATGATCTATAACGGGACTAAAGCTGATTATCAGCTATGCGTGGAGGTCGGCGATGAATATTTAGAAGGGGAGTGGCGTTCTGACGCACCTCCGGAATATAAATATGAAATAGTTGAAAAGAACCATATAATGAAAGGCGAATACTGGGGTGGATTTAGCCGCCATAATGAATTATACCGTCGAACATATGACTTGGATGACAGTTTTCTTTTCGAAGAATTAGTTGTAGAAAACCACGCATTAATGATGTATTCACCATTTATTTCGGAACCGGCCAACTACAGTGACAACTATGCAAAATGAGCATAATCTTTACTTAAAGTTATATCGAAATGTTCTGATAATGCGAATAAGAGGAAATTTAGGTCGCAGCATCCGTGCTTCTCCTGCTTCGCGGGGCTCAGTCCATCTTGTAACAATGCCCTAACGCGGTGGCATGTTTGGCAGGATCAAGAAGCGTGCATGCCTTGGGTTGCAGGAGCCATTGTTTTGGAGCTAGGTCAATAACCATACCCCTTCGCCTGGAGCAAAGCTCCGCAAGGGAAAATGGCTCTGTGAGTCCGATTCAGTGGTGTCATGAGTGCGAGGTCGTAATATGACAGCTCATGCAAGATAAGCCGTAAATAGTGAGATTAAAAAAACAAGGGGAGGAGTATAGATGGATAGTAGAAGGTCTTTATGGAATGCACAGCAGACTCACTTAAGAGAGATATTGTTAAAGCCTGATGAGTTTGATGAAGCTATGAAGATATGCTTAGAACAGCATTCCATGGTGCATTCATCAGAAATGAGCGGAACAAATGCCGAGACATTTGAAGATGAATTATGGAAAGGCTTAGATAATACAACATTTAGAACAGCAGTAGGGGTAAAGGGGCGTACTGTTGCATATGGGATATGGCATTCAACTCGAATAGAGGATATTACAATGAATATATTAGTTGCTGGTAGTAATCAGGTTATTGATTCAGATAATTGGATTAGTGGAATAAATTCAAGTATCTATGATACCGGAAATGCTATGAATGCTGGTGAGATAATGGAGTTTAGTAAAAATATCAATATGAAAGAATTACGTAATTACAGAATTGCTGTAGGTAGAAGAACCAGAGAGATTATTCGAGGATTTAAGCCAACTGATTTAAAGAGAAAGTTTGATGATATAACACTTAAGAAGATTTTTGATATCGGTGCTGTTTCGAAAGATGAAGCAGCCAGTTGGCTTGTAGATTTTTGGGGCAGGAAGAATGTTGCCGGAATCTTGTTAATGCCAGTTACACGTCATCATACCGTACACATAAATGAATCTTTAAATGCTAAGAGCAAAGCTAATCGAAAACATAAGTAGATAAGGAATTTTCCAGGGTTAATAAGGCGAGTCTCTGTGGGGCATGAGCTATAAACTAACAATACCCTCACGCTGCGGCACGGTGGGATGAAGCAAGGAGTATGCGTACCTTGGGTTGCCGAAGTATTTGCTCTGGAGAGAGGCAGTACACCACTCACCTTTGCCGGGTGCGAAGCTCCGCCAAGGGGACAGACTCTGAAGGTCCGGTTCAGTGGCGTCGTGGGTGCGGAACAGTTAAGTGAAATCGGATGGGGGAAGCCACACGTCCTGTGTGGACTTGCTATTGGTATTCTTTGGAGATTTTAATATTGGAAAGCTTGTTGCATAAGGAGTTAAATAATGATTAATTGGTATTGGATTTATAGAGATTTTGTAAATGCATATGATAGCTGTCCTAAAGAAGATAAATGGCTTAAACACTATGAAGAGTTTTATTTAAAGCCCAACAATATTCTTTTACAAAACATACATTTTAAACCTAGAGGATTTGATTCATTGAAGGATGTATTATCACGAATAAATGAGCAAGGCTTTGCATGTTTTGAGGGCGTAAGAAATAGCATTGGGGATATAAAAGATTTTGAATGTATGATACAAAATACCGCAAATGACATATTAAAACGATTTGGAAATAATTTGATTGATACGGATGTATATGTTATCGTCGGTTTAGATTGCACAAACATATATTCAATAATGTATAACGGCAAAAACGTTACAGTTATTTGTTTAGAGTCCGTAAAAAATGATGTAAAAGTTTTAAATCTTCTGTTATCCCATGAAATTCATCATTGGGTTAGAGAAAGAAATACAGGAGCTGTCCTATTTGGAAACTGCGTAGGTGAACGGGCTGTAACAGAAGGGCTTGCTATAAACTGCTCAGAGTTTTTATTCCCTGGTTATGAAATTAGTGATTATTGCTATGTTCCGGAAAGTAGTGTAAATTGGGTAAAAGAACATTGGAAAGAGGTAGACCAAATATTTTTAAATAGAGCCAATGATAGCGATATTTCGTCGGGCTTTTTCACACGGAATAAAACAACAAACTTGATAAAAGGTATGCCGTCGCGAATAGGATATGTATATGGAAGTTTAAAGGTTTCCGATTACATAGAAAGAAGAGGAAGAAATCCCATAGAGCTAGTAGGGATATCATGGAGTGAATTTTTTTAGAAATAGCAAAGCTAAGTCTACGGTCTGAGATCAGGGCCGTACAACATCAGCTAACAACGGCATTCACACTGACGGGAATAGCTGTCATTAGAAGGCTGACGCTGTTTCCTTGTGTCAGTTCCACACCACTTCACCGAGTGACAAGCACCGCCGGGGGATATTCCTTAAAGGTCCGGTTCAGTGGCGTTGTGAGTGCGGACCGTGACAGTGAAATTGGTCGCAGGCCGTGCATCCATGCGCGGTTATGAAAAGAAGAGGTGAATATACGTGAAAGTAGCGGATTTTTCAAAAATTGCAAACAAGTATGATGGAAACAAGTATAGACAAAAAGTTGAGCAGGACACTTTTTTAAAAACATATATCGAACAGAATAAACAATCAGAATATAATATTCTGGATTTAGCTTGTGGAACTGGAATTTATATTTGTAAACAGATGGAGTATTTCAGAAGTGAAGGTATTAAATGGTATGGACTAGATGCATCATTGGACATGCTTGAAAAGGCAAAAGAGAAAATAATAGGTGTGTCTTTTGTCAATGGTATTGCTGAGAGTATGCCATATGAATCGAACAAGTTTGATTTTATTGTAAACAACTATGCATTTCAACATTTCACTGGAAAAGCAGAGGCTTTAGATGAGGTTACTCGTGTACTAAAAACAAACGGTATTTTCGAAATGCACAATATTGCAATTCATCAGATGAAAAGTTGGTGGGTATATAAATACTTTCCATCAGCTTATTTTGAAGATTTAAAAAGGTTTTGGGATAAAGACTTGATTTTCCATGAGCTTTCCTATAGAGGATTTGATGTCGAGTTAAATATCAAGTATCAGATGCAGCAAATGAAAGCGGTTGATTTATTAGAATATGCGAAAAACAGAGATATTTCTGTTCTTACATTAATAGATGAAGATGAATACTTAAGAGGTTTGGAGATATTAACTTCTGATGTATATAATAACCCGGAGGAACGAATAGTTTGTGATTTTGCTGAGTTATATTGTATAGCAAAGAAGCTTTAAAGTCCATAGACAGAAGGAATCCCCCAACATTCTATCGTCCATATGCAATTTGTTGTTATCCACTGCAGCATTAAGTTCCTTTGTTGCCTGCAATGAACGTGAATCAGGATCTGTCAGGCAATTGTTCCTATGGCTGCTTACCATGTATTGATTAATCTCATACCTTCCATTTTCCAAGTTATTCAATACTATTTCCACATCGGTTTCCATTTGTCCCGGATTTGAAACTAAAACACAGATCCTTTCATCATCTATTGTCGCAACGGCCCTATTCTCCAAATATTCTTCAATCATAAGCTCATGACTGCCCAGCATTTTAAACATGGTCATTGTATGCCCACTTGGTGTAGGAATATATTCATTCTCCTCATTAAGTATGAACATTGTTCTGCCTATTTGTTGATTTGGGTTATGGAAAGTACACCATGGGAACATTTTTAGGTTAGGGTAGTGGGAGCCTAATATCATTCCGGCAATTTCACCAGCTGCGTTTTGAATATTTGTTGGACGCCCTGCATCGCCAATTCCGACCCTCAATCCATATTCCGTCATAAGTAAAGGAAGATCAGGGAGATTAAGCTCATTTATCATCTCCTGATGACGCATGCAAAATTCCATGATACGCTGAGGATTTGTATGATACTCATGCATAGAATAGAAATCAATGACTTTTTGATCATCCTTGCTTAAAAGCTCTAAAAACTCTTGCCAGAAGTGCCAATGGGTAATTCCATGGGATAATCCAAAACCGCCGATCTTTAGGGGAATATCGTAATGATGCTTTTGATTTAATCTTTGGATTCCACGATAGGCACACTGATATAGACTATAATACTCTCTTATGTTTAATTTCCCGAATTGAACAAGTTCAACCTCATTGCAGCACTCGATATAAGTTATGTTTGGACATAGATTCTTATAAAACTCTACAACCTTTTCGAAAACCTCCTCATATTGTTGGTATGTGATAATACCATCTATAGTTTCCCGTTCATATCTCCGCAAATTCAACAAAACCTTATCGGCACATTCTGCATGTGAAGTTAAATATTCTTGAATATGAGCATTAACTGGTGATGGAACGGTTAATGGCCAGTCATAGTCATAATGATTTTTATCCCCCTGATATCTGTTAACTCCGATAGGGTAATCCCAATAATATGTATTGCTCCGATAATCCCAGACTTCGTCCAAGGTGATAAATAACCTGATGATGGAAGGACGTCCAATAACTTTTTCCATTACCTTAGGAAATGAAGGGGATGGAGTGTAACGTAATGTTGTATTTTGAAATTTTTCAACATGGGGCCATTCTCTATAGGCATTTTTCGTATCCACAGTTATTCTCATGTTCTACCTCCTTAGGCATGTATATTTATAATAGAATATCAACATTAAATTAATTGTATCATATTGTAATAAAAAATGAAATAAAATAACATAAAAATAAAAAAATAAAATAGTTATTGAAATTGAATTTCAAATAGTTTATATTTAGCTTAGAGGATTTAATCCTCAATAATTTGTAAGGAGAGGGGAAAATGAGTGAAAAAAAATCAATCGCTTTAGGTATTCTGGAAGCTTTAGGTGGAGTTGACAACATAACTGAGTTTGAAAACTGCATGACCCGCTTACGGGTAAGTGTCAAGGATCCGTCAAAGGTTGATAAGAATGCACTTTCAAAAGTCGATGGCGTCCTTAGAGTTGTGGGAAACGATTCGGAACTGCAAATCGTTTTGGGACCAGGCGTCGCTGATAATGTTGGTGATGAGCTCAAACATGTCAAAGGACTGAATTATTCGGAACTTGACCATGAAAATCCCGTAATGAAAAAGAAGAGTGCAGGTAGCTTCTTTGAATTCCTTGGAAAAGTTTTTGCACCGCTTATTCCTGTATTTGCTGGATCTGGCTTGCTTTTTGGACTAATGAAGATTTTTACACTAATTTATAATTTGAACGGTGCACAAATGTTTAATCCAGCCGCTGTTGCAGATGGTGGATCGGTATTTATGGCAGTTCTAAATGTACTGGCAGGAACATTCTTTACATATTTGAACATTGCCGTTGCCGTACAGGCTGCAAAGGTTATGGGCGGAAATCCTTATCTTGGCTTGATTGCTGGTGGTATAATCAGTAATGTAGGCGTGTTAAATGGTCAGCTAATGGGAATCGGAGCATTAAAATTCGCAAACGGCCGTGGAGGAGTTTTATCCGCACTTTGTGCAGGTGTATTAATTGCAGTTGTTGAGAAGTGGGTTAAGAAGCGTGTTCCTAATTCACTGCGGGTTCATACCCCTTCATTAGTTGCAATAACAGCAGTTGGATTGGTTACCCTTTATATTTTGCAGCCTGTTGGTGGATTTATCACAGAATGGATTGCAGCTATTCTGTTGTGGGTATTTGATAATTTAGGACCTGTAGGTGGAGCAATTATCTCTGCAACATTCCTTCCACTGGTTATGACTGGTTTGCATCACGGTTTGGTTCCGGTGCACGCTACATTGATTCAACAGTTCGGATACACTACATTGTATGGATATCAGTCATTTGCGGGTGCCGGACAAGTTGGTGCTGCATTGGCTCTTTATTTCAAGTACAGACAATACAAGAAATTACAAGATGCCATTTCAGGTGGACTTCCTCCAGGAATTTTAGGTATAGGTGAACCGCTTATCTTCGGTGTTACACTGCCTTTGGGCAGAGCTTTTGTTACAGCTTGCCTTGGAGCTTCAGTTGGCGGTTTCATCGCAGGTTTCTTCCCAGGATTTGGTTCAGAGACTGTAAGTGTGTCAGGCATTCTTGGTACACTGGTAAATACACAGCCATTGGTATATCTGCTGGGTTATATTGGTGCAGTAGCCGGTGGTTTCGTGCTCACATGGTTTATTGGAGTAAAGAAGGGAAATCTTGAATCATTTGGTTTGGAACAATAAATTGATATAGAAATTGGGGTATGGGAGTCAACACCCATACCCAACTTACAAAGGGGAGTATTTTATGAGCTTTATGTTTAAACCTTTAGCATATGATGATGTCACTGCAATCAACAGGCCTGTATTATCGTCTTTTATTACAGAGGCAATTGCAGTAGGTAATGAAAATGCAGCAGCCACAATCATAAAGAGTGTGGATCGGTCCCAAAAGCCTGTTATCCTCGTAGATGGATATGTAGGAAGTGATTTTGCAAACTTTGTAAATGAACTGCAAAAGCAAATAGCCGGTAAAAGCAGTAAATCCTTTGACATGAAGGAGGTATACCTAAGTGAAGAGGAAATTAATGAACTGACAAGGTCAAATTTGCCACTGAATTATGATGATGATCCGGTACTATTATTCGGAAGCATATTTGAGGGAAGGATTGAGGATTTCATAGATAGTGAAAAACTTAAAAATAGAATTGATGAAATCCTGGATTTCGATGGAGTAAGCATCGTCTATGGACATGGATGTACTGTGAAACCATTATTGGAACTTGCTGCAAAGGTGGTATATATTGATATTTCCCCCAAGAGTACTGCTGTTCGCGCGCGCGAAGGCAAATTCATGAATATAGGCGATAATGAGATAAGGCCATTCAATGCTCTCATGCGACGCAATTATTTCGTCGATTTTGAAATCGTTATCCATCAAAGAAATAAGCTTGTAAATGAAAATTTAGTCGACTTTTATATTGACGGAAATAATGATGATAAATATAAGCTGCTGCCGTTTGAAGCATTCAAGGAACTACTCGGCACATTGGTAAAATATCCATTCAGATGCAAACCAGTCTATCTGGAAGGCATTTGGGGTGGTGAATATATTAGAAAAATCAGAAACATTCCTATGGACATTTCAAAAAATATAGCTTGGATTTTCGAGTTCATTCCTATGGAAGTAAGTATTGTTGTTGATGTGAATGCCTTTAATTTTGAATTACCCTTTGCAACATTCATGAGCCTTCAGGGAGAATTCATAATAGGCAAAAAAGCATATGAGTGGTTTGACGGGTATTTCCCTGTTCGCTTCAATTATGATGATACTTACCACAGTGATGGAAATATGTCGGTACAGGTGCACCCAGAGGGTGATTTTACACGGAAGCACTATAACGAAAAAGGCTCTCAGGATGAAGCCTACTATGTTATTGCTACAGGACATAATGCCAAGACATACGTGGGATTCAAGAATGATGCGGATGTCGGTGAATTCCTTGATTTAGCGGAAAAATCCCAGCGTTATGGAACTGACGTTGATTATAAAAAATATATAAATGCGGAGGATTCTATCCCAGGCAAACAGTTCATGTTGCCTGCAGGTACCATTCATGCTTCGGGACAAAACCAACTGATTCTGGAATTGGGAAGCTTAACCATAGGCTCCTATACCTACAAGATTTATGATTATAACCGTAAGGATAAGGATGGAAAAACCCGTCCGATCCACCTGAAAAATGCAAGGAAAGTACTAAAGCATAATAGAAATGCTGATTGGGTAAGAAAAAATATTGCGATAGAACCTATTCAGATAAAAGAGAGTGGGGACTTTAAAGAATTTATCGTAGGTGATACGGATCTAATGTATTATCAAACCAGCAGGGTAGAGCTTAAAACAAATGGAAGCTACAAATCAAAGAATAATGATCAATTTACGGTAATAACACTTGTTGACGGTGAAGAAATAGAAGTGTACTCAGAATCCAATCCGAATTTTAAGTTTACTCAAAAATACTTGGAAATTGTAGTTATTCCATCGGCTATAACTGATTATGTAATCATTAACAAAGGTTATCAGCCTGCAGTTGTTCATAAAACATATTTAAAACCGGACTTTGAGAAATATATTTTGTAATTTGGAGGTAGAATCATGAATTTTATCAGAGATCCAAAGGCTATTCAGAAATTCTGGGATGATTTCGAGTTAAGCGGACAGAAAGTACAGTGGCGTCAAAAGACTATCAGGGAATGTACTAACGTTTACAAGAACAACGATGCAATTAATGATTTTGGTGACCAGGTTGCCTATAGGGTGGCCAATCAGAACTTTAACCGTGAAAGCTTTGTGAAGGGCAATTTGCAGTGGGGTATTACCTATATAAACCCTTTTACAGTAGATGGAGAATGTGCCATGACTTCAGGGCACTATCATGATGACTATGATTGTGATGAGTATTATTATGGGTTAGGTGGAACAGGTTTTTTGCTATTCTGGGATGGCAAAGAAGATTTTTATGCAGAAAAAATATTTAAGGGCTCACTTCACTACATCAATGGACATTATTCCCATAGAATAATAAACAGCGGTGACGCATTGTTGGCTGTTGCAGCTTGCAGCCTTCCATCCAGTAAGCAAAATCACAAAAGGATTGAAGAAAAGGGATTTCCATATCGCTGTTATAAGGAAAACGGCGAAATTGTCTGGAAAAGACAGAACCTATGAAGCCGATACGAATGCAGCCTATTAATGTAAAAGCATTATGGGCAGGAGACCGTTTATCCAAATTGAGAAACCTGGAGGAGGGCATAGGCATTGTCCGTGAGGTATGCGCATATAAGAACGGCGAAAATTCCATACTGAATAATGAGTATAAAGGTATGAATTTGCGTGATTTGATCAGCCGCCATTACAAAGACCTGATGGGAAATGATACAAGCGACCAGATGATTAGAGCTGCATATATTGACGCCAAAGAGGATTTGTCCATACAGGTTCATCCTGACGAAGAATATGCCCGAAAAAATGAGAAGGACTTTGGAAAATCAGAGTCGTGGTACGTGCTGCAATGTGATGAAAATGCCTACCTGACCGCAGGCTGTAATACAGATGACCGTGAATTGCTGCATAAGTCTGCAATTAATGGAAACATAGAGGAGTACCTCATCCGCATTCCTGTCAAACAAGGTGATTTTGTATATATTCCTGCAGGACTGATACACTCTTGTGGGAAGGGAACCCTTGTAATGGAAATTGGAAGCTTCGGAAATACTACATACCGCATGTATGACTACAATAGAGGGCGGGAATTGCACCTGAACAAGGGTTTCGAGGTGATAGACACTTCACTTAGGGCATCTAAAAAGGAGTTTCCACTGGATTCAAGAAGCATGAACAGGATAGAGACAGGCGTTGAATCAAAAGAGTTTAAAGTGGATGTTATTGATACGATCGGATCACAGATGGTTTCTAAAGAGAATAAATATCATATACTTACTTGTGTATTCAATGAATGTAATATTATAATAGATGCAGAAGAGTATAGTCTGCATTACACTGAAACCTTAGTGATACCGGCATCCGTTAATAATTATGAAATACAAGGAGACTGTAGAGTTTTATGTAGTTACAGACCATAACAAGGAGATTTTCTTATGGATATGATTTATATAATAAGAAGCATTTATAATACATTGCCACCATCAGAAAAAAGAGTTGCTGATTTTATAATGAAAAATCCAAAACGGGTTTTAACTCTCAGTGTCTTTGATTTAGCTGAATTATGCAGTGTATCTGCACCCTCCGTTTCTCGATTTGTTAAAAGGGCATTTGATTTGACATTTCAAGAAACCAAGGTGGAATTAGCCAAGAGTCTGTCTAAAATAGAGAAAAGCAACATAACTGAGCTTTTAAGCTGGGCAGATGACCTAAGTGATATGCCCTCAAAGATAATTAATGAGATTTCACTGACATGTAATGATGTTATAAAAGCCAATACGGTTGACACATTTAAGGAGGTTATCAATTTAGTTAAAAATGCTGAAGCAGTTTACTTTTTTGCAGTAGGTGCATCAGCAATGGTGGCTATGGACTTTCAGAACAAGCTATTGAAGATTGGGATTAAATCTGTATTTATAAATGATGGCAATTTAAACATTATGAATTCCAATGTTTGTACTTCTAAGGATGTGATCATAGCTATCAGCTTTAGCGGACGTTCAAAGGAAGTTAATATCGCTGTAGAAAATGCTAAAAAAGGCAATACCCCAATTGTGGCTATCACTCAAAAAATGGAAAGCAGGTTAGGCCAGCTGGCTGATTATGTACTTTTAACTCCAAGCTATGAAATAAACGAAAACCGCATGGGGGCAATTTTCTCAAGGTATGGACAATTATTTATAGTTGACTATTTATATATGGGACTTACTAAACAGGTAATTAAGAACACCGAACAATTCTCCGACAACTATCACAAATTCTTTGAAATGCTAAAGGAGGATAAATGATAAAAAAGGTTAATATTGACTTCATTTCGCCTATGGCAGGAAATATTGTGCCTATTGAATCAGTGGAGGATGAAATATTCAGTGATAAAGTTATGGGAGACGGGTTTGCAATCATCCCAACCGATGGCAGAGTAGTCGCACCATTTGATTCTGAAATAAAGGTTCTTTACCCTGGCGGTCACGCAATTGTATTAGCCCATGAAAGTGGGGTAGCTGTTATGATCCACATTGGCTTGGAGTTATACAAGCTGGGTCCGGAGCTATTTGAAATTTATGTTGAACAGGAGCAAAAGGTGAAAAAAGGAGATATATTGGTTAAGGTAAATTTGAAGAAAGCAATGGAATCAGGAGTATCATTGATTTCACCTATAGTTTTTATAAATAATGAACAAATAAAAGTTTTGAAGAACAACCAAAATATCGCCCTTAAGGAAAGAGACATCATAGAAATTTATAGAGATGAATGATGAAAAGGGCAGCATACAAGTTTATGGCTTGTTTAGGGATACAAATAAAGCAGGGGAAGGTTTCATTCATATTCAGCACTTAAATGCTATATGAATGAGACCTTCCCCTTCTTCTGCAAGTGAGAGACAAAAGCATTCTACCAGCATTCTGCCGTTCTGCCAGAATATGGTTGAACTACGAACATACGTTTGATATAATATTCATATACCAATGGCATGGATAACAAAGGGGTGACTTTATGAAAATGCCCGATAAAATCGAAAACAGCATGCTGGCTCCTTGCGGCATTAACTGCAAAACTTGCTATAAGCACTGTTATTCAAAAAAGCCTTGTAGCGGTTGTTTAGTCAATGATATCGGAAAGCCTGAACATTGCCGGAAGTGTAAAAGAAAAGAATGCGCTGAAGCAAATGGCTACACATATTGCTATGAGTGTGAAAAGTTTCCCTGTAAGCTGATTAAAAGTTTAGAGAAAAGCTATAATGATCGATATGGAATAAGCATTGTGGCAAACAGCATTAAAGTTAAAGAGCAAGGCTTGGATGCCTTTATGGAAAAAGAAAGGATAAAGTGGACTTGTCCATTATGTGGAGGTATTATATCACAACATGATATGGAGTGCAGTGAATGTAAAGAGAAAATAACTGTTGCAAAATTAGGGAACTCCCATCCGTTATATCAAGCACAAAAATTATTTCAAGAAAACAATGTTCCATTTGAACTTATATACCATGACAATCCTATCCGTACGGCACAGGAAGGTTCAAGATATTTTGGAATTGCCATCGGCCAGACTGCGCCGACACTAATAATCAAAACTGACAAAGGCTTCTTTGCATTAATAGTATCCGGTGACCGGGGTCATGTTGATTTTGATGAAGTCGCAAGTGCTCTAGGCTGCAGCAAGGTAAAGTTAGCCGGGGCAAGAGAAGTAGAAAAAGCAACTGGTTATTCAATAGGAAGTATCCCTATGGTTGGACATAATTTACCTTGTGTCATTGACAGGCGACTATTTCAATACCCTAATATTTACGGAGGTTCAGGAACGGCAACATGTACCTTGAAGATTAACCCAAGTGCACTGGAGAAACTAAATAAAATTGTTGCAACTCTGGAGTAAAATGAACTCTAAACTTTAAATTATATGGATGAAGATTAAAAAAATTAATATGACATACTGTTGTCATATTATATATGCCATGATAGATAGAGAAGAAAGAAGAGGTGATATTAATGGCGATTTTTAAGTTCTATCAAATTTACCGGAGTATGAAAGAAGAACTGGGCGAGGATATGGCAACGAAATTATTCCCTGAATATTCTACTCTTCCGGATAAAATGCCTGCACAGGACCAGGCGCAATTGGGAAAAGCAATTATGGATAGAATGGATGAGTTACTAGATAAAGACACTATTATTAGAGTAAGACAAAAATACTCTTGTAATTTAACAAAATTACAAATTAATGAAATTAATGAGCTGAAAGAAAAAAGTCGAAGCCTTGATGAATTTTGTGTGGAGTATTCAAAGCTGCTTTCACCAGGCTATGTTAAGAAAGATGAGAATTTTCTCACTGTCTCTTTTGGTTGGGGCAAATGCGTATGTGGAATGTTTCGAAAATTAGATAAGTATGAGCCTGTGTCAAAAACATGGTGTGAATGCTGCAATGGTCATGTTATCAAAGCATTCAGCTTGATTTGCGGTAAAACTGTTGAATCAGAGATTCAAGAAGCCGTGGCTTGCGGCGGAAAAGATTGCATTTTTGAAGTCAAGGTTTAGTTTTATTTAATAGGGGGTAATTAACAGCTGCTTATAATACTCCAGGGTATGAAGATAATGGGGAGCGATTAACTAATTTGAAGAATTGGGCAAAGGGGAAAGAAGGATATTTGAAATTAAGCACATTGAAGTCAATCTAAATATAAAAGAGAAGGAACTTATCTTAATTGCATGTCACAGGACTTTTTAGAGTAGATAGGAGGAGCTATGAAATCTGTAAATGAACAATCTGATTATATAGTAATAAGAAATACCGAGGAGAGCGATTTGGATTTTGTAATCAATGCTGAGCAAGAGCCTAGCAATGCTCAATACGTGGGGCAGTGGACAAAAGAGCAACACAGGGAATCATTATCTCAAGAGGACATTTTACATTTATTGGTTGAAGGAAAGCCTACAAAAAAACCCATTGGATATATAATTATGTCAGGTCTTACAAATTTTAATCGAAATATTGAATTTAGAAGAATCGTAATAGCTAACAAAGGCAAAGGTTTCGGAAGAGAAGCGCTAAAGCTGGTTAAGAGAATTTCTTTTGAACAGCTAAATGCACATAGGCTATGGCTTGACGTCAGATATAAAAATAGTAAAGCACAGAAGCTATATAAATCTGAAGGATTTGTTGAAGAAGGCATTTTAAGAGAATGTATTTTCTATAATGGGAACTATGAGTCGTTGATTGTAATGTCAATTTTGGAAGATGAGTATATTACGGATCTTGAAGAGAATCAGTAAAGGAATTATTCAAAACTCATCAGACATTGAAGATGAAATTATTGACTGGTGGTACCAAGCATATATATTTGCACAAAGAGACTGAAAAGGATTGACAGTGTTGCTCCGGCCTTGACAAGGAATAGACTCTTGCCAACAAAAATATAATGTAAAAAACTAAATAATTCTTCAGACTCTGCATTAATATAAGCGTATTTATATATAAAATGGAAAAAGGAGGTCTGAAAATCATTATGAAAAGAACAATAGTTTTTGTTGCTTCTGCTGTATTATTAATTACATTAGGTGTGTACTCTTTTTTCATAGCACCAAGCAATGATGAGTTGGAAGCTGTTAGAAATATGACGATAGAAAATATTAACATGGAAGAAATAAATGACGGGGTGTACAGGGGCAGTTTCGCTTATGGTTCATACACTTATGAGGTAGAGGTAAATATAAAGGATCATAGGATTGGGAAAATTGATGTGATAAGTAATAGAGACACAGAACATGCAAAAAAGGCAGAAAGTGTCATTAGCAGAATTTTAGAGAAACAATCGCTGGATGTTGATGTGGTATCAGGAGCAACCACTACAAGTAAGGCCTTACTTAAAGCAATAGAGAATGCATTGAATACCAGTCCGGTAGAATAGTTGCAGCGGATTAGACCTCCCATTCACAAGGTATCTTCATAGAAATAAATTTATGTAAAAATCAGTACATTTGGAAGTTATTATCAATTCATATTTTGTTTCAACTGTAGGCGGTGCGCCATTAAGTGTGATTAAGCAATATATTGAAAATCAAAAGACATCGGAGAGGAGGTGCGTTCGTGAGCCGATATTGCGTGACTTTCCCGCTGAAGACAGAAAAATATCAGGAAGATATATTGAGTAAGCGGTTCGAGATCGGAAGAAAGATATATAATGCAGTCCTTTCCATGGTATATAAGCGTTATCATTGCCTTATTGAAACAAAAGCCTACAGGCAGTTAAGACAACAAATCAAAGATACGGATGAAAAGCTGAGGAAACCTTTGTACAAGGAATTGAACGAAATGTATAAACGGTCAAGGCTGAATGAATATTCCCTGCATGAAGACGTGAAGAAAATGCAACATCATTTCAGAGAAAACATAGATTCATTCACCGCCCAGAAGATAGCAACAAGAGTATGGGCAGCTATGGAGGATTTGTTGTTTGGCAGTGGTGACAAGGTTCATTTTAAGCGATACGAAGAACTGGATTCACTTGAAGGTAAGAGTAATAAGACCGGAATCCGTTTCAAGGATAATCAACTGATCTGGAATGGGTTAGCCCTTGGAGTAAAAATAGACTATGATAACCCCTATGAAAACCGAGCAATGCAAGATGAAATCTGCTATTGCAGGATAAAGAGAAAGTTCATAAAAAGCAAATTTAAGTATTATCTGCAGATAGAGTTCAAGGGGTTTCCACCCATGAAAGTGAATAAAGCCGGTGAACCCCGAAGAGATATTGGTTCAGGAACCGTTGGATTGGATATTGGAACTCAATCAATTGCCATATCAGCATCCGAGGAAGTAAAACTCTTGGAATTGGCTGATAGGGTACAGAACATAGAAAACCAGAAGCGCAGATTGCTAAGATACATGGACAGGAGCAAACGAGCGAACAATCCGGATAATTTCAAACCTGATGGAACAAACAAGAAGGGCAAATTGACCTGGAAGAAATCGAACCGGTATAAAAAAGCACAGACAGAGCTAAAAGAAACATACCGGAAACAGGCAGACATTAGAGAATATCAGCATCAGCAAATGAGTAACTATATCCTTTCACTTGGAGCTGCAATCTATGTTGAGGAAATGAGTTTTAAAGGACTTCAACG
>LOES01000189.1 GCA_001515955.1 Clostridia bacterium BRH_c25
TGCCTATTGATGTTTACCTTTGCCGATGGTGCTGCAAAAGCTATACAGGCATTTAAGTCCAATGTCAGAATAATATATAACAGCAAGGAAGTAAGCCTTGGAGCAGAGGCTTTTTCAATAGGCGGTTCCGATTACCTTTCTATAAATGCATTGGCGGCGTTGTTTGATAAGAATATATTTTTAAATCAGAAAGAGCAGAAGATTTTTATATCGGACAAGCCTGATACTTCAGCAGAAAGTTTAAAATCAGAGCTTGCTGCGAAGAATAAAAGCATAGCAGAGCTGCAGGAAAAAGTGAAACAGCTGGAAACGGATATTAATAGTGAAAGAAGGCTGAGCATTAACGAGCTGCAGAACAATATAAACAAAGATAATGCTGGGTATGAAGGGGTTTCCTACAGGGTGATACTATCCGGCAATGAAGATGAAGTCAGAGTTAAAATTGAGATTGACCTTAGTTGGGACAAAGCGTCATGGGGCAGCATGAACACCAGTGAAAAGAAAGAGATGATCAAAGAGATTTGCAATCCTGTATTAGGGGAATATGGTTATGTCAGAATCAATGGCTATATTAAGGACATATCCGGCTCAAGAAAGCTGATCACGTTCTATAACACCTATGAAGGTGAGATAGTGATAGGAACCTACAAGAGCTACAGCATAATCAGCGCATTGGAGGAGTCATTCAACGACAACTATGATGACTATTTCAAGGGAATCCATTTTACCTATGGTCTGAAAGGCAATGAAAATAGAGTTGAATATACGATATTTATTCAAGGAAACAAATTTGAGGAAAAGTGGAATAAGTTAGCAGATAATAATATAAGGGGTTTTATGAAAAGGCTATGCAGCGAAATACAAAAAAATGAACTAAAAAAATGCCATATTACCGGGTATGTTTATAATACCGACAGCGGCAGTTATCGGGCTTCCTGCGAGTTGGCCCCCAATGGAGATTTTTATTTCGAAAGGGAGTAACAGCCGTAATTATCTGTAGATTAGGGTATAACCATATAGAAAATGCAAATGGTTGTGACTATCGCCGGTAACACCCTGATAGTAATGTATATGTCCATTATCAACAATAAGATCGGGACCTGTGGTTATGCTGTAATAGTGTTCGTGTCCATGGTTGAAGGTTATATAGCCGACTATTCTATGGGTGTGGCCTGACCTGCTGTCTTCTTCACTGGTGATGCCTGACAGACCGTGACGATGCTCATGGGTTGATGTGGTTTTCCCATTGAAGTTATGGCAGTGGATGGTTTGTGACATCAGAATCACCTCCCGGAATTTACAAATTATTCTGTATATTACAGTTTATGCAGAAAAGGTGAAAAACTTACTATATTGAACGCACAAAAGTATTTACATTGGGCAAAGTGCGAATTCAATAACAATCAAGGAAACATTTACGCGAAACCTGAATTAAGAATGTAAAATGGTTTTCGCGAAATATATAGCAGTGTATAATGTTAATAATGCAATATATATATTAAGGCATAGGAGGATTCAAATGGAGTACAGAGAAGTTTTAGAAAAAGCAAAAACCTTGATTGGAGCAAGGTGCAGGATCTGCCGTGAATGTAATGGCGTAGTATGCAGGGGAGAGGTGCCCGGAATGGGTGGGAAAGGCAGCGGCAGCAGCTTTACCAGGAATTTTGCAAAGCTGAATGACATAAAGCTTAACATGGATACAATATATGATTATAAGGAAGTGGATACGACGGTTGAGCTTTTTGGCAAGAGCTTCAGCTTTCCGATATTTGCCGCTCCTATTGGAGGTTTGTATCAGCAATATGGAGAGGCATTGAATGACGAAGAATACAGCCATGCGATTGTAGCCGGCTGTAAGAATGCCGGTACCGCAGGCTTTACAGGTGATGGAGTAAAAGAGGAGCATTATGCTTTGCCTATAAAGGCCATTTCCGGTGTTGGCGGTTGGGGAATACCGACAATAAAGCCCTGGAAGAAGGATGAAGTTATAGCAAAGGTTAAAATGGCCGCGGAGATAGGAACTTTGGCTGTGGCTATGGATATTGATGCCGCCGGCTTAGCTGTTCTGGCTGCTGCGGGCAAGCCTGTAAGCCCGAAATCCGTTGAGGAAATAAGGGAAATAGTGTCCAGCACAAAGCTGCCATTTATAATAAAGGGCATAATGACTGCGACCGGAGCAATAAAAGCTGTTGAAGCGGGTGCTTATGGCATAGTGGTATCCAACCATGGTGGCAGGGTGTTTGACCATACTCCTGCAACGGTGGAGGTACTCCAGGAAATATATAAGGCAGTAGGTGGGAAAATAAAAATATTCATCGACGGCGGCATAAGAACAGGAATTGATGTTATGAAGGTGCTTGCTCTTGGCGCTGATGCGGTGCTTATTGGAAGACCTTACGGAGTTGCAGCCTACGGCGGAGGTGCAGAGGGTGTGGAGCTTTATACACGGAAGATAGGCTCTGAACTGAAGGATGCTATGATAATGACCGGCTGCAGCACGTTGAAGGACATAGATGAAAGAGTGATATATAAGTCGTAGAAGAATGCGACACAGTCGCATTTTTCTACAGTCACTAGTCGCTGGTCACTAGTCTCTAGCTTTTAGGGTATTCCTTACAGGCATGAAAGCTCAGCCTTCGAAGACCAGCCCTAATCTAGCGACTAGCGACTCGTGACTAGTGACTGAATAAGATTGCTTCGCAATCTTATTATTATATGCTTCTCAATTCATAGAACACCAGGTATTTTTCTCCCAGAGGCTTGTGGTCAATATCGGTATTATATGCAAAGCTCCATTCTGCTATTATTGACTTTCCCTCACTCATGGGCCTTCGATAATAGGACTTAATGCGATTGACATAATCAAGCAGAATATTAGATTCTTCTGCTGAAAGGAAGCTCTGATCCCCGAAGTATTCCGTAACTCCATTCTCAAGTACAAGGGTGATATTCTTGCGTCCATGGGTGACAAGATTCCATAGGTCTTTATCCACAGCTTCTATCACAGTTCTGCTGCTTTTTATATCTATTACCCCGCTTTTGTCTGCTATAAAGTAGGGGTAATAGATAACCATACCGCTATCCTCATACTTTTCCAGTAGAGAGCTTCCTTTAGCTGCAGCCTCTTCTGCAGTAACACCGACGGCTCTGGGAAGATTCAGGTCATCGCCGTTTTTTACAGCAACTCTTATAGTCCACAGCATGTTGCTGTCCAGTGTTACTTCCCGGGAGTACCTCTCCCAGGGTACAGTGGGAATATTTATATCTTTAAGCTCATAAAACCCCATTAATTTATTCAAATCAAAAAACCCCTTTCTCCAACGCCATACTAAATAGTGCGCTTCCCGCACTCCCCTGAAACCTCGCATCTCGTATCTATACCCTTAAGGAATACCCAAGATAAGTTATATCTTCGTAAATGGACCGAAAAGCTTGTCGTAGGTTTCCAGGGCTGAACGGTCTGTCATTTCTGCAATGTAATCACAAAGCACCCTGGCCGGAGTTGTCACATATCCCCCATAGGCACAGGTGCTGCTATTGATATTCTCAAGGCTTTCCTTTGAAGTACCGGAAGCATCAATGAACTTCTTATAGATCCGGCCTGGCATTTGTTTGGGGTTAGCCCAGTAGGTGTTGTATATCTCACTCACTATTTTCCTTGCTTTAACATCCATTATAGTTGTCATTGGGCTGTTGTAAACATGATCAGTGACGAATTTCTTAAGGCTTCCAAAGGCTTTCTCATGCTTGCCCAGCCGGATGATCTTATTTCCCCGGACGCTCCTGTCGGTGAAGCTTCTTACTTGTTCAAGGGTAGTGATATTGTTGGTATCAATGACGTTCCAGGAGCTTTCCACCAGGTCCAGCACAAGGGTGTTTATGAGGGGGCTGATTCCGCTGCCGGGTTGAAGCCCGAAGTTCTCATACACCAGCTCATCAAAGGATTTCTGAGTCAGAAGGCCTTCATCAATGCTTTCCTTTATTAGCCTTGCATTTATACCGTCATCCAGGTCATGGCATACATAAGCAAGGGTATCGGAAAGTGCTACTGCCTGGCCTTCAAGGCTTGATGGCTCTGAGGGCTTCAGGCTCTCATAAATGCCTTCGGTATGGTCCCTGGTATGCTTGAGGATTCCTTCTCTTACCTCCCAGGTAAGATTAAGGCCGCAGTTATCCGTTCCATACTTTTGCTCGATAATATCAACAACTCTGACACTGTTTTCATTGTGAAAAAAGCCATGTTCATTTTTAAGCTGATCGGACAAAAGCTCTTCTACAGCATGGCCAAAGGGGGTATGGCCCAGGTCGTGTCCTAAAGCTATAGCTTCAGTCAAATCCTCATTCAAGCCCAGTGAGCGGGCTATACCTCTGGCAATCTGGGAAACCTCAAGGCTGTGAGTCATTCTTGTCCTGTAGAAATCACCCTCATGGTTTACGAAGACCTGTGTTTTATACATGAGACGTCTAAAGGCACTGGAATGTATTATCCTGTCCCTGTCTCTCTGAAAGTCGCTTCTGGCTTCAAAGTTGCTGTTCTTTTCGCTGCAATTCCTTCTGCTTCCTTCTTTAGGCTTCTTTGTTGCATAGGGAGCCAGATAAAGGTCCTGTATAGCCTGGATCTTTTCCTTGTATCTGGGCGGTGTGCCCAATTCTTTATATATCTTATCTCTGATTTCGTTCAAATCCATAATATATTTCTCCTCAAATTTTTCAGTCACTAGTCTCTAGTCTCCAGTCACTAGATTGGGGCAGGGCTCCGAAGACTGAGCTAAGCCTATGCCCATAAGGAATACCTGGAAATCTAGAGACTAGTATCTCGCATCTCGCATCTCGTATCTCTATTATATACAAGTTGAGGCAATCTTGGCAATTATATGTATTTTGGCAATAGCAGAATTTAATAGACTTTGGAGGTAAAAATAAAACTGGCTGGTATACAGTGAAATCGCTTATTTGAACAAGGATTGGAGAATAAAATGAAATACAGGGAGGTGCAGATATGCAAGAGGTGAAAAGCCTGACAGGTCGGATGAAGCTTAAGAGCTATTTTCAGCTATTAAGACCCAAGCAGTGGATAAAGAACCTATTCATATTTGCTGCTTTGATGTTTTCAAAAAGCATAGACAAACCGCCATACATATTGATTTCTTTTTATGCTTTTATTTGCTTCTGCATTACGTCCTCCACAGTCTATATATTCAATGATCTGCTGGATATAGAAAAAGACCGGAGACATCCAAGAAAGAGAAAACGCCCTTTAGCTGCAGGAGTTATAAGCAGGAGAGAAGCACAAATACTTATAAGCTTTATGCTCCCTGCAGCAGTTGTATTTTCCTTTATGCTGAACTACAGCTTCGGTCTTATTGTCATGGCCTATCTGATTAATAACCTATTGTATACACTATATGTGAAAAACCTTGTTATCCTTGATGTAATGTCTATTGCCATGGGCTTCATACTGAGAGTTGCAGGAGGTGCGGTAGCCATAGGGGTGCTTATATCTCCATGGCTGCTTTTATGCACCTTCCTGCTGGCTTTGTTCCTGGGCTTCAGCAAGAGACGGAATGAGCTTCTGATACTGCAGGAGGATGCCCAAAGTCACAGAAGTATTCTTGAGCATTACTCCCTGGACTTTATTGATAATATGCTTTCGATTGTAACGGCATCTACGTTGATATCCTACAGCCTTTATACGTTTTTTTCCAGTGACGACAGGTATTCTATGGTGACGATACTATTCGTCCTATATGGAATTTTCAGGTACCAATATATAATATACAATAAAAAACTCGGTGAAAGTCCTGAGGAAATCGTGCTGACCGACAGGCCACTATTTATTAACATAATGCTTTGGATATTGACAAGTATAGTAATCTTATACAAGTAGCTGCGGGTCTGTAGGTGAAGAAATACGGGAGTTCGGTGTAAGGATTCCTGCAAGCAGGATGCCTATGGCAATGCATAAAAAGGGTTCGGCAGCTATTCTGTATCTGGGAGCAAAGTAGAATATTTGGACGATAAGGTTTATATATAAAAAATTTCCGATTATCCATGCAGGTTCGCAGAACAGTACATGGAAGGACATTGCTGTAATAAGCCTGAGGATGAAAAATGCCAATAGGATAAGGGCAGTCCTCCACAAGAATGCAAAAGACATTTGAGGAAGCTTGTAAAGGCCTTCCAGGGTGTCTTTTTTTACTATGCCCATCTTTATCAGACTGCCGTATAGGGGGAGCTTATAGGTACGGTCCAGATGGTTTTGAGCTTCGGATATGTGAGGATCTCCATGATAAAGGAAAAGCCTCTGCTTAAGCCTTGAAAGCTTTATTTCTTTAGGAATATTCCTGATCATGTAAGAAAGGCCTTCACCATAGCCCGTTTCGTATAGCCTGTTAATATCGGTGTGTGGCTTTACATCCACCCATTGTCCGTTGGCAAGGGGATTGTGAGCTATGTAGAAATTGATAGGGCCGTTGGTATCCACAAGTATAAAGCGTCCTGTAACAGTATAGTTCCTTATGATCCAAGGTGATAATACCAGAAGCATGACTATGACAGTCAAGGCTCCATCCAAGGCAGCAACCTTTAGAGCCTTTCTCATATCGAGCCTTTTCGCTATTGTGTACAGCAGTGCGAAAACAAGCATAACACCGGGAAGAAGAAGCAGCACAGGCCGTGTAAGGTTTCCGATGCCGAGAAAAAATGAGTACAGCAGCAGGTACCGGATCCGAACATAAACCTTGTGCAGGCCAAGCTTCCCTGATAGTTCATGCTTGAAATACTTCAGGGCAAAGTAAACAACTGCAAGATAAATTGTAATAAATACAGTCTCAACGTATAAATGGTTGGTATATACTACCATTCTTGGATTCAAGGCCATGAGGAGACCGGCAATAAGCCCGGCTTCCTTGTGAAAATCGCTGTAGCTTTCCAAGGCTTCGCTGGCAATGCTGTAGCAGAGCAGACAGGATGCAGTGGAGAAGCCTGCTTGAATTACCCTCATTACCAGAAAATACTGTGATGTACCGAAAAACCTATATATAAAACCAGAAAGAAAGATGTATAAGGGAGGCCAATAGGCATACCTGGCCCAATGCTCACCGAATTGGTGGCCATAGTATTCGCCGCCCATTATATTAAGGGCATAGTGGTACATGCTCCAGGCATCTATTTTGATTTCAAAAGGGGTGTATATGACGAAGCGGAGTCTTAAGTATAGTGCCAGGGAGAATATAATGATAATGTATAATACTGTTTTTCTTTTGAGGTCCAAAGATATTCTTCCTTTCTGTATTGATTCTCATGATTATAGTATATACATTAGCTTGTTAATAAATAATGAGTTTATGAATATAAATATAAGAATGCGACGTTGTCGCATTCTTAAGTCACTGGTCGCTAGACTCTAGTCGCTAGATTAGGGCAAGGCTTCGAAGACTGAGCTTTGTGCAGTACCCATAAGGAATACCAGGGATCTAGAGACTAGCGACTCGTGACTAGCGACTTGTAGAAGATTGCTTCGCAATCTTCTACAACATTCACCATTTTTATTGACATAAATGATATAAATGTCTATACTGTACATATATGGTATGAACGGTATGGACAGTATGCACACTATGAACGGAATACACAATTTCAACGCTTTTACTGTGCTTAGTATGGCATAACAGTCAGGACGGAATCTGTCTCGCATTCAGCTTCCACATAGGTGAGGTGTATATATATGGATATAACAGTTAGTAATTCGACACAGGAACCAATATATGAACAGATAGCGAATCAAATAAAAAAGCTTATCATAAATCAGCAGCTCAGACCTGGAGAGGGTCTCCCCTCTATAAGAAAACTGGCAGCTGATTTGCACATAAGTGTTATTACAACCAAGAGAGCTTATGATGAGCTTGAAAAAGAAGGGTTTATCGAGACTGTGATAGGCAAGGGCTGTTTTGTTTCCAGAGAGAATAAGGAGTTTATAAAGGAAAAGAAGATAAGAATGGTCGAAGACAAGCTGTCTGAGGTTATAAAGGAAAGCAGAGTGCTGAACATAGGACTGCAAGGCTTGAAAATGATGCTTGAGGTACTGTATAGGGAAGTATAACAGCAAGGGTGGAAATGTAAATTTCCGCCCTTGTTTTTTCGTGTTATAAAAGTACAGCACTATGAGGATAATAACCTATATGGAATTTGATTTACTGATTAAATGAGAATATGGGGCAGTGACAAGGAGAGCTAATGGTGAAACGGCTTATTACCAGCAAGCACAATATAAAACCCAAAAAATATAAGACAATAAAGGAAATTGCGGCAACAGCACATTTAAGAGCGGATAATTCCAGGAAGATTATTTCCCCTGTCAAAGATAAAGAGGAGTGGTTCAGATATGAGCTTGCAGGCAATGGGGATATAGTATTCAGGGAACTGTTTATTGGAGGCAATGAAGAGTTGGACGCCATACTTATATATATGTATGGCAGTATAGATAAGAACATGCTTAATGCATATGTTATCAAACCTCTGATGAGCTTCAAGGGAGGCAAAGAAAAGAGCATTGAAGGCAGTATATCTTATAAGAGTATAATGGATAGCTGTTTAAGTGTAGGAACAATAAAGGCAGTAACGGATAAAGACCTTGCTAAAAATGAGATGTTTGAAGGCAAAGTTATTTTGCTAGTGAATAGTATTGACCAGATTATCATAATGGAAGTAGCCGGGGGGAAAGCAAGACAGGTAACTGAACCGGAAAGTGAGAAGACCCTGAGAGGTACAAAGGAAGGTTTCATAGAGGACATATGGAACAATGTGGCCGTTATAAGGAAGACACTGCCTGACCCGAGCCTAAAAGTTGAAGTATCTAAAGTTGGAAGGAGAACAAAGACCAGCCTTGCTGTCGTATATTTGAAGAGTCTGGCGGATGACAAGCTGGTAAAAGAGGTAAAAAGCCGTATAAAAAAGATAGATATAGATGGAGTGTTGGCCAATGGATATATAGAAGAATTCATTGAAGACAACCCTTACTCTCCTTTTCCGCAGACTCAAGGAACAGAGAAGCCTGATAAGGTTGTTGCCGCCCTGCTTGAAGGAAGGATTGCAATCTTTCTGGACAGAACGCCTTATGTACTTTTGGTGCCTGCTCAGCTTATTCAGTTTTTCCAAGCACCGGAGGATTATTACGAGCGTCCCTATATGGGTACATATATAAGACTTCTGAGAGCTATCGCATTTCTTGTAACGACAAGTGCTGCCCCGGCTTATATTGCGCTGACCTCCTTCCACCCGGAGCTGGTTCCTTTAGAGCTGCTCCTGAATATTGCCGAGCTTAGGAAACAGGTGCCCTTCCCTCCGGTGGTAGAGGCATTGATAATGGAGTTTGTAATAGAATCACTCCGGGAAGCAGGCTTGAGACTGCCTACGGCAGTAGCAACAACATTAGGAGTTGTAGGGGGTATAATTCTGGGGGATGCGGCAGTCAGATCAAATCTGGTCAGCCCTGCCATGATTATTGTAATAACTATAACAATAATATGCAATTTCATTATACCAAACTACAGCATGTCTCTTGTCATCAGGCTTGTCAGGCTTTATCTTATTCTGCTGGCTGCCGCTTTTGGAGCTTTCGGGATTACACTGGGCTGGCTGGTAATGATAATACACCTATGCAAATTGGAAAGCTTCGGTGTCCCGTATTTTGCCCCTCTTGCACCAACCAGATTCAAGGATTTGAAGGATCTGTATGTAAGGGTGCCTATATGGGCAATGAAGGATAGGCCTGATTCAATCCCTGTCAAGGATAAGAAGAGAACGGTCAATGCAAGGGAGCAAAAAAATGGAAATTAAAAGCGGATCTAGTATAACAAGCAAACAGCTTATTTTTATTATGATAGGAACTATGCTGGGCTCCGGTATACTGAGCCTTCCCAGACTTGCGGCAAAGGAGGCCGGGCAGGATGCCTGGCTGGCTGTAATTCTTGGTTCCATGTTTCCCCTTGCTTCACTTTCATTAATAAGGCTTCTTTACAAAAAAAATGATGCGGCCAGCTTTGTAGAAATATGCAGAAAGGTTGGTGGCAGGTGGTTGGGAAGCTTGTTTAGCATAATACTGGCATTATATTCAGTACTCACAGCTTCAGTTCTTCTCAGGGTTTTCATAGAGGTAATTTCAATGTTCCTTCTCAATGATACACCTATGCTGGCCAAGCTTGTGTTGATGCTTTCCGTATGTGCATATCTGGCATCTACTAATGCAAAGGTGATAGGAAGATTAAACGAATTTCTTTTTTACGTACTTCTGCCTATAGTATTTTTCTCTCTGCCTGCGATTGTCAAAAACTCTGATATACGGAATCTGATGCCCGTACTGAATTTTGAAGTATCGGATTATGCCAGAGCCGCACTGACAACGGGTTTTGCCTTCTCGGGGTTTGAGTTGTATATTGTTTTTCATCCCTATGTCTTGAAAGAGAAAGAAGCTTATGGTGCAAGCCTGTATGCCCTCCTGATAACCCTTGTTATTTATTTGTATTTTGTTATAGGAGTTATTTCGGTCTTTGGGTCTGAGCTCACACAGAAATTTACATGGCCTACGCTCAGAGTACTTGCAACAGCGGAGGTGCCGATACTTGAAAGAATAGAGTTCCTGTTCATACAGGCATGGATAGGTGTATCCTTCAGACCCATCAGCATACAGTATTTTTGTGCAAGTCATATAATAGCAGAGCTGTTGAAGCTAAAATCCCAGAAGTGGAGTACTTTGGGACTGTTTCCGGTAATGATACTCATAGCGTATTACCCCAAGAACATTTTCCAGGTTTTCAAGCTTTCCGATTACGTGGGGCAGATTGCATTGTCAATTGGAATAGCTTTGCCGCTCATACTCATTGTATTCGGAATGTTCACTGTAAAAAGGAAGGCGGTGAATGATGAAAATGCATAGAAAATTAATACGCTTGTCTGCTGCCTTACTATGTCTGATTATGCTCACAGGCTGCTGGGATGCCAAGGAATTGGATGATTTATCCATACCACTTGTCGTTGCATACGACACAATACTGGAAAAGGAAAAGGAATATCCTGATGACAAGTACCTTGTTACCGTGGGAGTCCCTGTATTCTATGAGGATGTTGAGAGTAAATTTCATGTAATAGATACCACAGGCCAAATAATTGGAGAAGCAAGAGGCAGGAAGAACACGCAGCTTGGAGAGCAGGTGATATTCGGGCAACTGCAGGTTCTGCTTTTGGGAGAAGAGCTTGCTAAAAAAGAAAACCTATTGGAAATAACTGATGTAATTGCGAGAAACCCCAGGGTAAAGGCTTCAATATTCATTATAATAGTCAAGGGAAGGGCGGTAGATCTTATAAAAAAGCCACCCCACAATTATCCTAATGTGGGAATATATTTGAAAGCTCTGATGAAGAACAGCAAGGATACGAATTTCTTCCCGTACACGACCTTATTTCGCTTCAACAGAAGCTTGATCAGCTATGAGACAGCGGCTTTGCTGCCACATGTCATATGCAGGGATGGGGAAATTATGCTGGCAGGCTCATGTCTGGTGAATGAAGGGAAAATATCAGGAGAAATGGGCAGGGAGGAAACAGAGACAGCAGTCATGTTAAGCGGTATAGAATGTAAGGGAACTCTGTCCTTTGAGGCAAAAAAGGATGGAAAGGTTATTGATGAAGCAACCTTTGAAGGCAGGAACAGCCGGAAAGTGACTTTGAAAATAATAGAGGGTAAATATGTTTTCAATATACAGATAAAGCTGTCGGGAACAATAGTAGAGCATAAAAAGGAAGTACCGATGCAGGATGGCACCGATTTATTAATGGTCTTTCAGGATTCCCTGGAGCAGCACATTAAAAAAAGAGCAGAAGCTCTTGTGGAAAAAACTCAGGAGGAATTCAAGTTTGATGCCTTGTGCCTTGCTAAGTATATAAAGGCACATACACGGGAAAAGCTTACGAAGGAGGATATCGACAGGATAGTTCAGGAATCTGAGATTAATGTTGAGGTCAAAGTGCAGATACGGAATGTCGGCGGGAAAATGTAGAAGTTTTGAATACGTTTTGATTTTAATATAATATAATATAGTATATAATGAGTTAATACAAAAAAATCCATAATTAAGGTGTGCTAGAGGTGTTAAATTGCTTACAAACTTGCTGGTTAAAACCTTTATAAGAAATAATGAAAACACCAGGGATAAAGAAGTCAGGCAGAAATACGGATATTTGGGAGGCTTCGTAGGGATAATCTGCAATGTGATACTTTCAGCGGTGAAGATTGTAATAGGGCTTATGGTCAATAGCATAGCAATCACTGCCGATGCTGTGAACAACCTGACTGATGCCGCCTCTTCAATAATTACACTGATCGGCTTCAAAATAACCAACAAGCCTGCCGACAGGGAGCATCCCTTCGGACATGCCAGGATAGAATACATATCCGCTATGATTGTATCCTTTTTGGTAATACTGGTAGGCTTTGAGTTCTTGAAAAGCTCTTTTGAAAGAATAAAAAACCCTGAGATGCTGAAATTTGATACGATATCCTTTTTAATACTGATAATATCCATAGGGGTAAAGGTATGGCTAAGCAGGTTCTATAAAAATATCGGAGGAAGAATAAACAGCAAGACTATGAAGGCTTCTGCTGCAGACAGCCTCAGTGATGTGATAACTACATCGGTTGTCGCTTTTTCCCTGCTGAGCTCCAGATGGATAGCCTTTCCCATTGACGGATATATTGGACTTCTGGTATCGGTATTTATAATTTATGCAGGAATATCTCTTACCAAAGAGACTTTGGATCCGTTGCTGGGAGAGGCTCCGGAGCCCGAGTTCATAACTGAGATTACCGAAAAAACCATGAGATATGACGGCATCATAGGGGTGCATGATATGATAGTGCACAACTATGGCCCCGGCAGGTGCGTAGTATCACTGCATGCTGAGATCCCTGCCAAAATGGATATCATGGAAGCTCACGATATAATAGATATAGCCGAACAGGAAATCTCCGAAGAACTGGACATACATATTGTAATACATATGGATCCTATCAATACTGATGATAAAATAGTACAGAAGACGCAGGACAGGGTAATGGAAGTCATTACCGGGCTGCATGAGGAATTGACGATACATGATTTCAGAATAGTCGGAGGGGAAGAACATATGAATCTCATATTCGACCTGGTGGTGCCCTACGAATATGATGAGAAGATGGCTAAGGATCTCTCAAAAGAAGTGGCTTATACCATAAAAGCAAGGTACCCGAATTACAATGCAGTTATTTACATTGACAGGGCATACGCTGTTTTGAATAAATAGTTGAGTTGGAGGGGGTAAAATGAATAAATACATCATGGCACTGGATCAAGGTACTACAAGCTCCAGGGCGATAATCTTCGACAAGGTTGGAAAAATAATAGGCATGGCTCAGAAGGAATTTACACAAATCTATCCAACAGCCGGCTGGGTCGAGCACAATCCCATGGAGATATGGGGTACCCAGAGTGGAGCAGCCAGGGAGGTTATGGACAGGTCGGGCATTACTGCAGAACAGATTGCGGCAATAGGGATAACCAATCAGAGAGAAACGGCTGTGGTGTGGGACAGGACAACAGGAAAGCCCATATGCAATGCAATAGTATGGCAGTGCAGAAGAACGGCTCCTATCTGTGACGAATTGAAAAGGAGAGGGCTTGAGACTTCCATAAAACAGAAGACCGGCCTGGTTGTGGATGCATATTTCTCAGGGACAAAGCTTAAATGGATACTCGATAATGTGGATGGGGCCCGTGAAAAAGCTGAAAAGGGAGAATTGCTTTTTGGTAATATTGATACATGGCTTATATGGAATCTGTCCGGTGGCAAGATTCATGTGACTGATTACTCAAATGCATCAAGGACGATGCTTTTTAACATAAACACATTGAAGTGGGATGAAGATATAATGAAGGAGCTGGATATTCCGGCAGCCATGCTTCCGGAGGTAAAACCCTCAAGCTGTGTTTATGGTTATACTGCAATAGAGCTTTTTGGAGCTGAGATACCAATAGCCGGAGCAGCAGGTGACCAGCAAGCGGCACTGTTCGGACAGGCCTGCTTCAAGTCTGGAATGGCCAAGAACACCTATGGCACAGGCTGTTTCATGCTGATGAATACCGGAGATAAGAAGGTTGGCTCGGACAAGGGACTTCTCACAACAATAGCCTGGGGTTTTGGCGGTAAGGTTGAATATGCCCTTGAAGGAAGCATATTCATAGCAGGAGCATCCATACAGTGGCTGAGGGATGAACTTAAAATAATTGAAAGTGCAGCGGCAAGTGAGCAGATGGCAATGGCGGTCCCGCATACAAACGGAGTGTATGTAGTTCCGGCTTTTGTGGGCTTGGGGGCTCCTTATTGGGACATGTATGCCAGAGGTGCAGTTATGGGCCTGACCCGTGGAGCGAACAGGAATCATATTGTGCGGGCAACTCTGGAGTCTATTGCATACCAGACCAAGGATGTGCTTGAGGCGATGCATGAGGATTCAGGCGTAGAGCTTCAGACTTTGAAGGTTGACGGAGGTGCTGTGGCAAACAACTTTCTGATGCAGTTCCAGGCAGATATCCTGGGAGTGCCGGTTCAAAGGCCGGTGGTTACCGAGACCACCGCATTGGGAGCAGCATATCTGGCGGGTCTTGCGGTAGGCTACTGGGCGGACAAGGATGAGATAGCCGAGACCTGGAAGGTGGATAGGCTGTTTGCACCTGCAATGGACAATGAAGAAAAGCAAAAAAAGTATGCCGGCTGGAAGAAGGCTGTTAGCAGGGCACTTCAATGGGAGGTGGAATAAGCATCTATATCTGATTCTATCCAAAGTTTATTTTTGTGCGAATCAACATATAATGCCTATTCCCACTAATCTTCGGGTATAATAGTAAAGAACTTGACAGGGCAATATTTCATAATATATAATTATGTGTATTGATTTTAATGAATATAATGGCATTGAAGAGGACAGTAGTAAAGGAAGCAAATTATAGAGAGACAGTCGCCTGGTGAAAGATTGTCATTTGCCGTTTTACGAAAATCACCTTGGAGCTGGAGGGCTGAATCAAGTAAGCCTTTTCGCAGGCATGCGTTACATGCATTGAGTGATGCACTGATTGATTACAGTTGTGCATAACCTGGGTGGTACCGCGGTATAATATCGTCCCTTTGGCTTTGGCTGAAGGGGCTTTTTATTTTTCCAGAGCCCTAACCCGTACCTACACCCATGTACAAAGTATATATATTCTTAGAAAGGATGTTTTATATGGACAAATTCAAATTTTTATCCGACAAGAGAGTGGCAGAAAATGAAAAAAGCATATCGGAATATTGGAAGGAGATAGATATCCTCAAAAAGAGCATAGAAACAAGAGCGGACAAGAAGCCGTTCATATTCTATGAGGGACCTCCAACTGCCAACGGCAGACCCGGCATACACCATGTAATAGCCAGAACATTGAAGGATACGGTGTGCCGCTATAAAACAATGAAGGGCTATCAGGTCAAGAGGAAGGCAGGCTGGGACACTCACGGGCTTCCTGTTGAGATTGAGGTTGAAAAGGAGCTTAAGATATCAGGAAAACAGGATATAGAAAAGTACGGCATAAAGGAATTTAACCAGAAATGCCGTGAGTCTGTATTCAAGTACGTAGGACAGTGGCAGGATATGACCGAAAAAATGGCTTATCTGATAGACATGGAGCACCCCTATATAACCTATGACAACAATTATATTGAGACAATCTGGTGGATATTGGACAAATTCAACAAGGAAGGTTATATCTATGAAGGACACAAGATATCCCCTTACTGCCCAAGATGCGGTACAGGACTTGCGACCCATGAGGTAGCTCAAGGCTATAAGGAAATAAAGACAACTACGGTAATAGTTAAATTCAAGAGAAAAGGCACCGATGAATACTTCCTGGTGTGGACAACTACACCATGGACACTGCCTTCCAACGTGGCGCTTACAGTGAACCCAAAGGAAACATACCTTAAGGTAAAACAGAAGGATGAAATATACTATTTAGAAAAGACATTGGCCAATAAGGTGCTGGGAGAAGACTTTGAGGTGCTTCAGGAATTAAAAGGCACAGAGCTGGAGCATATGGAATACGAGCAGCTGATGCCCTTTGTAGACCCTGAAAAGAAAGCCTTCTTTGTAACCCTGGCTGATTATGTAACTACTGAGGATGGAACAGGCATAGTCCATACAGCTCCCGCCTTCGGCGAAGACGACTACAACACAGGAAGAAGATATGACCTTCCGGTATTGCAGCCCGTCAATGAAGCAGGCAAATTCACAGCTACCCCATGGGAAGGGCAGTTTGTAATAGATGCGGACCCTGAGATAATAAAGTGGCTGGCAATAGAAGGCAAGCTTTTTAAGAAGGAAAAGATAGACCACAACTATCCGCACTGCTGGAGATGCAAGACTCCTTTGCTTTATTACGCAAAACCAAGCTGGTACATCGAAATGACAAAGCTCAGGGATAATCTTGTGGCTAACAATAATGAAGTAAATTGGTTTCCGGATTATGTAGGAGAGAAGCGCTTTGGCAACTGGCTTGAAAACGTGAACGACTGGGCCCTTTCCAGAAACAGATACTGGGGTACGCCTCTCAACATATGGAGATGCGAGTGCGGACACTTTGACTCCATAGGCTCCAGAAAAGAGCTGGTTGAGAAGTCAATGGAAAAAATAGACGAGAGTATTGATATGCACAGGCCTTATGTGGATGAGGTTCATATAAGGTGTGAGAAATGCGGCGGCACCATGACAAGAGTAAAGGAAGTCATAGACTGCTGGTTTGACAGCGGAGCCATGCCCTTCGCACAGCATCACTATCCTTTTGAGAACAAGGAGAACTTTGATGAACTGTTCCCTGCTGACTATATCTGCGAAGCTATAGACCAGACAAGAGGCTGGTTCTATTCGCTGATTGCGATATCAACCTTTGTAATGGGGACATCTCCGTACAAGAATGTACTTGTATGCGGACATCTGGTAGACAAGGAAGGCAGGAAGATGTCAAAATCCCTTGGAAATACCGTAGACCCCTTCGAAATGTTCGATAAGTGCGGTGCTGATGCTTTAAGATGGTATATGATGTATGTATCTCCGGTATGGACTACCACCAAGTTTGACGAGGAAGGCCTGAAGGAGGTTCTCAGCAAGTTCTTCGGAACACTTAAGAATGTTTATGCCTTCTTTGCACTGTATGCAAATACCGACAGCATAGATCCCAAGGATTTCTTTGTGGAGTACAGTGAGCGTCCCGAGCTTGACCGCTGGATGCTTTCCAAGTACAACAATCTTGTAAGGGAAGTTAATGCGGAGCTTGATATATATGACCTTACAAAGGCAGTAAGAAAGATACAGTATTTTATAAATGAAGACCTTTCCAACTGGTATATAAGACGCTCCAGAAGAAGGTTCTGGGAAACAGAGCTTACAGAAGACAAGAAAGCGGTTTACAACACCACCTATGAGGTATTGGTAGGAGTATCAAAGCTGATTGCTCCATTTGCCCCGTACATTTCAGAGGAAATATACAGGAGCCTCACAGGAGAGCTTTCGGTGCATGTGGCTTATTTCCCTGAAACAAATAAAAGCCTCATCGATGACAAGCTGGAAGAAAGAATGGACCTGGTCAGGAGTCTGGTAGGCCTGGGCAGAGCTTCAAGGGAGCAGGTCAGGATAAAGGTTCGTCAGCCGATACAGAAGGTATTCATAGACGCAAAATATGAAGAGCTGATATCCTATCTGATACCGCTTATACAGGAAGAGCTTAATGTCAAGGAAGTAATATTTGAAAAAGACCTCAACAGATACATGAACTTCAGCCTGAAGCCCAACTACAAATTTGCCGGCTCGATACTTGGGGCAAAGATAAAAACCTTCGCAAAGCTACTGCAGGAAATGGATGCAGCAGTATATGCACCGAAGCTGGAAGCAGGGGAGACAGTCAAGGTTGACCTTGAGGGAGAGACATTGGAGATAAACAAAGATTACGTAATAACCAGCATAGCAGCCAAAGAAGGCTTTACAGTGACAACAGAGAACAACCTTTTTGTAATACTTGATACTACCCTTACAAAAGAGCTTATAGAAGAGGGCTATGCAAGGGAATTCATCTCCAAGGTACAGCAGATGAGAAAGAACAACAATTATGAGATGATGGACAAAATAAACATATATTTCGACGGAGACGATGAAATAGCAAATGCAGTTTCCGCATTCAAGGACTACATCATGCAGGAGACTCTGGCTGAAAAAGTGGAAAGAGTCACAGACAAGAGCTTTGAGGCTCAGGACCTGAACGGACATGAGACAGGAATGAAGCTTGAAAAGAAACCCGGCGTATAGCCGGGTTTCTTTAAGTGCCAGGCACGACGTTTAGACGGTTATTGAAACAATAACCGTCTA
>LOES01000190.1 GCA_001515955.1 Clostridia bacterium BRH_c25
TTGTAGGAGTTCCCGGTGTAAATATCCCTGCAATACCTGCATCAATCAAGCCTGGTATATCATCCTCCGGGATAACTCCTCCACCCACAACAAGTATGTCCTCAGCACCTTTTTCCTTGAGAAGATTGACAACCTTCGGGAAAAGATGGTTGTGCGCTCCTGACAATATACTCATAGCTACACAATCAGCATCCTCCTGTATAGCTGTTTCAACTATCTGCTCAGGGGTCTGTCTGAGACCGGTATATATAACCTCCATACCCGCATCCCTAAGTGCCCTTGCGACAACCTTGGCACCCCTGTCATGACCGTCAAGTCCGGGTTTTGCAACTACCACTCTGATAGGCCTATCCAAATTCATAACCTCCCAATAATTAATATTCAAATATTTTGATTGACTCATATATCATTGAATTTCTGTTCTGTATAGTCTTAAGACCATTCGGTTACGGGTTTCGCGTTTCGCGTTTCGCGGTCCAAGAAAGTTCTTCGAAGAACTGCCCGAATACTCGCAACTCGTAACACGTAACTCGCAACCAGACCCTAGAGGAATACCTAGAGAACAATAGACTGTTGATATTCTCCGAATACTTCTCTTAGCACTCCGCAGATTTCGCCCAGGGTAGCATATGCTTTTACTGCATCCAAAATTAATGGCATAAGGTTATCTTC
Organism: Clostridia bacterium BRH_c25; assembly: GCA_001515955.1. The sequence goes on from LOES01000190.1 coordinate 673, forward strand.
ACCCTTTGCCGCCTTTCTCAGTGTCTCCAGAGTGACCTTTACCTTTTCATTGTCTCTTTCCTTGCGGAGCTGGACAAGCTTCTCCGTCTGAAGCTCCCCAACCATCGGGTCAACCCTTAACAGTCCTTTTGGAGACCCTTCCTTTATCTGAAATTTATTCATTCCGACTACTATTCTGTCTCCTGCTTCTATTTCCTTCTGGTACTTATACGCGCTGTCCTGTATCTCTTTCTGTATGTAGCCCCTGTCTATAGCCTTTGCCGCTCCGCCCAGCTCATCTATCTTGTTTATGTATTCCTCTGCCTTCTGCTCTATCTGGTCCGTCAGGCTCTCAATATAGTAAGATCCTGCGAGAGGGTCTACTGTCTCAGTGACTCCGCTTTCATAAGCCACAATTTGCTGTGTCCTAAGAGCAATTCTTACTGAATCCTCTGTCGGCAGAGCAAGGGCTTCATCTCTGGAATTGGTATGAAGGGACTGTGTGCCACCCAATACTGCTGCCAATGTCTGCATGGCAACTCTCACTATATTGTTGTCAGGCTGCTGAGCTGTCAAAGTACAACCGGCTGTTTGGGTATGGAATCTTAACATCATTGACTTTGGGCTCTTTGCCTTGAATCTATCCTTCATAAGCTTTGCCCAGAGTCTTCTGGCAGCTCTGAACTTAGCTACCTCTTCCAATAGTTCATTATGTGAGTTAAAGAAGAAAGATAATCTGGGTCCAAATTCATCTATATCCAATCCTGCTTTTAAAGCAGCTTCAACATAAGCAATTCCATCAGCCAGTGTAAATGCTACTTCCTGTGCTGCTGTTGAGCCTGCCTCTCTGATATGATATCCGCTTATGGATATTGTGTTCCATTTAGGAACATGGGTTGAACAATATTCGAAAATATTCGTTATAAGTCTCATGGAAGGTTCTACCGGGAATATGTATGTTCCTCTTGCGATATACTCCTTGAGTATATCGTTCTGTATCGTGCCTGACAGCTGGTCCGACGAAACTCCCTGCTTTTCCGCAACCGCCATGTACATAGCCAGAAGCACTGAGGCAGGAGCATTTATCGTCATTGATGTGCTTACCTTGTCAAGAGGAATGCCGTTAAAGAGTATCTCCATATCCTTAAGAGAATCTATCGCAACTCCAACCTTGCCTACTTCCCCTTCAGAAAGCGGATGATCCGAGTCATAGCCTATCTGTGTCGGCAGGTCAAATGCTACGCTGAGCCCTGTCTGTCCCTGCTCCAAAAGGTATTTGTATCTCTTGTTGGATTCTTCAGCAGTTGCAAAACCTGCATACTGTCTCATTGTCCAGAATTTGCCCCTGAACATGGTAGGCTGTACACCTCTTGTATAGGGATATTCCCCGGGATATGACAAATCTTTACTATAATCAAGATTCTCAATATCTTCCGGTGTATAAGCCCTTTTTACCTTGATGCCCGATGAAGTCTCAAACTCCTTCTTCCTTTCAGGATGTTTAGCGGATACTTTTGCATTGACATTATTGTTCCATTCTTCATTAGCTTTTTTCTGCTGTTCCAGCTTTTCCTTGTCGAACATATTTACCCTCCTTATTGATTTGAGTATAACTTAGATGAATATAATATTATTGTAAAACTGCATATTATAGACAAATTATGAAATAAAAATTTCATAACACGTATAATTTTGCAAGTTTTCCTTCTTCTTTTTCTATATTACCATATTATTGGTTGAACTGTGTACTGTTTTTTTATATTTTTTTTAAAAAAATTCGTTAACCGATTAACAACCCATTACTACACATTATACAGCATTTGCACCTTTTCTACCCGTTCTCTCCAGAAATTTTGCAAGCTCAATTATATACCTTTCATGAGTACCTTCACCTATCTTTTCCTGCTCGTCAAAGGCCTCGATCCTGAAGGTAAGCTTTTTACCCTCTACACTTAAAAGCTCAGCTCTGGCAGATACCTTCATACCAACAGGTGTTGCAGCCATATGCTTGACATTCAGGCTGAGTCCGACCGTTGCGAAGCCTTCTCCCAGATGTGGGTCAACTGCATTAAGCGCCGCATTTTCCATAAGAGCTACCATCATAGGTGTTGCAAAAACCCTGACTTCTCCACTGCCAAATTTAGCTGCAGTATCAGCTTCCCCCACAACTCTTTCTATCTGTGCGGTCATCCCTGCCTTCAAATCAAAATCCAAACTGATCACTCCTCATCTCAAATATTTGTCTGATCATTAAAAGAGACCTAACCTTTCATAAGGTTAGGTCTCTTAGACTATGCATTTATAAATACTTCTTCAAATTCAGCCTGATCAAGCTTTTCTCTTTCCAGAAGCGCTTGGGCTACTCCATGAAGCTTGCTTATATTTTCTTTTAATAATGTCTCCGTCTTGTGATAAGCAGTATCTATGACCTTCCTTATTTCCTTGTCAATCATCGCTGCTACCTCTTCGCTGTAGTTCCTGGATCTTCCAAAGTCCTTGCCTATGAATACCTCGTCATGCTCTGAGCCAAAGCTCATAGGGCCAAGGGATTCACTCATGCCATATTCGGTGATCATCTTCCTTGCAATAGCAGTAGCTCTTTCAATATCATTTCTAGCTCCTGTGCTTACGTCATCAAGCACAAGCTTTTCGGCAACTCTTCCGCCCAGCAGAGTTACTATCTGATCTTCCAGCTCTGACTTGGACATATAGTACTTATCCTGCTTCGGCAAGGAAATTGTATAACCGCCGGCTCTTCCTCTCGGAATGATGGATATCTGATGTACCGGGTCAGCATTCGGCATCAGCTTTTGTACAACAGCGTGGCCTGCTTCGTGGTAAGCCGTAAGCTTCTTATCATGCTCGCTGACAACCTTGCTCTTCTTCTCAGGTCCTGCAATTACTCTTATTGTCGCTTCATCAAGGTCTACCACTTCTATCTTTTTCTTACCTCTTCTTGCAGCCAGAAGCGCTGCTTCATTCATTACATTTTCCAGATCTGCCGGCGTAAAGCCCGTGGTTCCCTTCGCCAGGGTCTCCAGATCCGCATCCAGTGAAAGGGGCTTATTCTTTGCATGTATCTTCAAAATCTCTTCTCTTGCTTTAACATCAGGTATACCTACGGTAATTTGCCTGTCAAATCGTCCCGGTCTCAGAAGTGCCGGATCCAGTATGTCAGGCCTGTTTGTTGCTGCAATGATTATGATGCCTTCATTTACACTGAAGCCATCCATCTCGACAAGCAGCTGGTTCAGGGTCTGCTCTCTTTCGTCATGTCCTCCGCCAAGACCTGCGCCTCTGTGTCTGCCTACTGCATCAATTTCATCGATGAAAATTATGCATGGTGAGCTTTTCTTGGCCTGTTCAAACAGATCCCTTACTCTTGATGCACCGACACCGACAAACATTTCTACAAAATCAGAACCGCTTATAGAGAAGAAGGGCACTCCCGCTTCCCCGGCCACCGCTCTGGCAAGGTATGTCTTACCTGTTCCAGGAGGTCCGACAAGAAGTATTCCTTTTGGTATTCTTGCCCCAAGCTCAATGAACCTTCTAGGCTGCTTCAGGAAGTCAACTATCTCCCCAAGCTCTTCCTTTTCTTCGTCTGCACCGGCCACATCGGCAAAGGTTATTTTCTTCTTGTCATCGGTATTAAGCTTGGCACGGCTTTTCCCAAAGGACATCACCCTGTTGCCCCCACCCTGGGATTGCTGTGTCAGTACGAAGAAGAATACAACGAATATTACAATCAGCACTATAGATGGTAGTATTGAAAACCAAGCACTCGCTGCTGACTTTATTTCATATTTAACATTCAGCCTGTCGCGGTCTATATAGTCCTGTACCCGCTCATTGAATTCGCTGCTGGGAACGACTGCCTCAAAGCGTTTGGTGTTTGTCATTTTTCCGCTGACAATCGACGTCCCGTTGCTGTCCGACACCGTGACTTCCTTTATCCTTCCGCCTTCGATCTCTGTGATCAACTGGGTATAAGACAATTTTTCCTTAACAGGTTCTGCATTCTGAATTATCAGTACAAACATATATATTATGATGATTATCAATATATAAAAGCTTATACCTCTTAAGAATCTTTTCAACAATAGCCCTCCTTTTCAAGAGATATGATACTTCAAAAATCATTATATTTTATAGGCAATAGAAACATTTTAGCATACCAACGTATAAAATACAACATTACCAATTTAATCATAAAAGGCCTGAGTAACTTGCATATCAGCAAATTCTTCTTTTACATTTCCGAATAGACCTCAGGCTTAAGCACACATACAAAAGGTAGGTTTCTGTATACTTCCGAATAGTCAAGTCCATAACCCACGACAAACTCATCAGGAATCGTGAATCCAATGTATTCGATATCCACCTTCGCCATTCTCCTGTCAGGCTTGTCAAGAAGGCTGCACACCTTGACACTCTTAGGGTTCCTGGTCTTGAAGTTTTCGATGAGATAGCTCAGAGTAAGTCCTGTGTCTACAATATCTTCTACAATAAGGACATCCTTGCCTTCTATTTCCCTTTCCAAATCCTTTATGATTCTTACCACACCCGAGGACTTGGTTGTGTTGCCATAGCTTGATACTACCATAAAATCCATTGTAAGAGGCAAATCTATAGACCTTACCAAGTCAGAAAGGAACAACATACAGCCTTTCAGAATACCTACTATTAACAATTCTCTTCCTTCATACACCTCTGTCAGCTGCTTGCCAAGCTCCTTAACTCTTTTTGCTATTTCCTCTTCGCTTATTAAAATATTCTTTATATCCTTCTGCATAACGCTACCTCCTTATGTATTTGATTACAACAGCGTCTGTAGTCTCATCAGTAATTTTATACTTTTCGCTCAACCTGCCGCCTACAATCCAGACAATCTCTCTTCCATCGGCTATAAGCTCAAGCTCATCCCTTTCCTCCCGGGGCACCTTCTCATCTATCAGATACTCCTTGAGTTTTTTGGTTCCTTTCATACCTATAGGTGCAAACAGATCACCAGGTTCACGGCATCTAAGGACAAGCTCCCCTTTAACCTTGGAAGGGTCAATGTATACCATTTCCTTTTGTCCCCGCAGCGCTCCGATCTCTTTTGCCTTGGTTCTTTTGATTGCTATACGGCCCTCAGCCGTTTCAACACTATTGTCATAATCATATTTTAACTTATAATAACATTTTTTATCAGCCTTAACAATATCTTTTGACAGTACAAGCTTATCATAGGATCTGAACGCTTTAAGCTTATGAGGAAGCATTACCGCAGCCCCTGTGGTTTTTTGCGCAAGCTCCAGTACTCCTTCAAAATGTTTAAACTCAAAACCGTTCAAAGAATTTGCAAGCTTTTCTATGCACTGTCTCACTATTCTTCTCTGCAAAGCCGTGTGAACAGTCAAGAGCCCGGCAACATCCATAACGGCCCTGTCTCCATGAATTTCCGCAATAGCTTGCAGCTTTTCTGCTGCTTCAGCCTCCAGAAAATCATTCTCATCCTTTATCAACCCTGAAAACCTGCTGAGTGCCATTATAATATTGGGATTGAAATTCTTCTCAATATATGGGATAAGCTCAAGTCTGACCTTGTTTCTGTGATATATCGGCTCCAGATTTGTTTTATCCAGCCTGGGGGTCAAGCTGTTCTCCCCACAGTAATCCTCAATTCTGCGTCTTTCCATTTCGAGCAGCGGACGTATGATATTTCCCCTTACAGCCTCGATACCCTTAAGTCCGTCTATTCCGCTTCCCCGCATCAGCCGCATAAGTATTGTCTCAACATGGTCATTAAGGTTCTGTGCAACTGCTATTTTATTCCCCCCGACCTTTTCACAGACCTGGTCGAAAAGTCTGTATCTGATTTCCCTGCCTGCTTCTTCGGGAGAGAGTCCTGTCTCCTCTATATATGCAGGTACATCAAAGACCTCTATGAAGGCCGGTATACCCCACTTTCTGCATATCTCACCTACAAATTCAGCATCTGCATCCGCAGCCTTTCCCCTGAACTTATGGTTTAAATGTGCCGCATAAAGACTGAATTCATACTCACTGCCAAGCTCCTTCAATACGTGAAGCAGACATAGCGAATCAGGCCCCCCCGACACTCCGACCACTATTTTATCCCCTGGCTTCAGCATATTATATTTTTCAATTGTTCTTCTAACATCTTCAATGAGACCTGCCATTAGCTCACCTTCTATATGTTTGCTTTTAAATCATATAATAATGCTACCATATAGTATTATTATTTAAAAGCAAAACTATATTGAGCGCACAAAAGAAATTATATTAGATTGAACGCACAAAAGTATTTACATTGGGCAAAGTGCGAATTCAATAACAATTAAGGAAACATTTACGCGAAATCTGAATTAAGAATGTAAAATGTTTTTCGCGAAATATATAGGTGTAATGCAAAATATGTAACAAGCTATTCATATAAATAATAATTGAACGGTTTTCACTTGTTGATATCAAGCAAAAACCGTTCTTATTAAAACCGCAAGCAACATAGACAGAAAAGCTATCACAGCGTTCAATACATATGTAAGCCTTCTGCCGGCAAAGCTGCAGCGGCATA